>CACDMG010000010.1 GCA_902553845.1 uncultured Pelagibacteraceae bacterium | reverse complement strand
GACAGGCGTAACAGAAGAAGATATCGCAAAGAGATTAATAGACTTTGGATTTCATGCACCAACTATGTCATGGCCTGTAGCTGGCACTATGATGATAGAGCCAACTGAAAGTGAAGGCATGTCTGAACTTGATAGATTTTGTGACACTTTAATTAAGATTAAACAAGAGATAGACAAGATTAAATCAGGTAAATTTGATAAAGATGATAATCCGATTAAAAATGCTCCTCATACAGACTCTGAGCTGGCTTCAGATAGTTGGGAACATAAATACACTAGACAAGAAGCAGCTTATCCAGCCAAATTTTTACGTGTAAATAAATTTTGGCCTCCAGTAGCAAGAGTAGACAATGTATATGGTGATAAGAATATTTTTTGCACATGTCCAAGTATGGATGAGTTTAAAGAAGATGCAGCATAATCGTTAATGAAAATTGCTGTTGTTGGGTCAGGAATTTCCGGATTAAGTGCAGCTTATTATTTATCAAAAAAACACAATGTAGATCTTTTTGAAAGAGAAGATCATTTTGGAGGACATTCTCATACAATTGATTTAGTTTTTGATGAAAAAAAAATTTCAGTTGATATTGGCTTTATTGTCTTTAATTTTAAAACTTATCCTAACTTACTAAATTTTTTTAAAGAAAATGATATTCAAATTGAAAAAAGCAACATGTCTTTTTCAGTTTCTGTAGATAATACAAAATTTGAGTATTGTGGAAAAGGTTTGAATGGAATTTTTTCTAATAAATCAAATTTATTCAACATTGAATTCTTGAAAATGTTTTTAGATATTATTAAATTTTATAAAAAAAGTGATCAAAAAAATATTTTAAATGAAAAAATTACTTTAGGAGAATATTTAGAAAGAAACAAGTTATCTAAAACATTCGTTGATTATCATATTATTCCAATGGTATCTGCGATTTGGTCTATGCCACCATATGAAGCAAGTAAAATGCCAATTAGTTTTTTTCTAAAATTTTTTCAAAATCATGGTTTATTTAAATTAAAAAATAGACCTCAGTGGTATACAGTATCTAATAGAAGTAGAACTTATGTGAGTAAAATAATTTCACAAATAAGTGGAGAGCATTATAAAAATTATAAAGTTACAAAAATAAAGAGAAAATCATCAGGTTTAGATTTGTACTATGGAGGTGAAAGTGAATTTTTTGACTATGACAAAGTCATATTAGCTACACATGCAGATGAAGCTTTAAAATTAATTGAAAATCCTACTGAAGATGAAAAAAATATTCTTTCAAGTTTCAATTATAAGGAAAACATAGCTTACATTCATACAGATAAACGAGCTATGCCAAAAAATAAAAAAGTTTGGTCTTCTTGGAACTCTTCAATTGATGGTAAAAATTTAGAAAAAAATTCAATTACTTATTGGTTAAATTTGCTCCAAAACTTAAAGTGTAATGAAAATATTTTTTTAACTCTAAACCCTTACTTTAAAATTGATGAGAAAAAAATATTAAAAAAAGTAAAATTTACTCATCCTTATTATGATCAAAATACATTAGATGCTCAATCTGAGCTTTTTAAAATACAAAATCAAAAAGATTTACTTTTCTGTGGAAGTTATTTTGGTTACGGTTTCCATGAAGATGGAATAAAATCATCTATTGAAATGCTAAAAAATCTAGATGAATAATTCTTGTATATATAATGGAAGTGTAATTCATAAAAGATTTAAGCCTAAGGAACATTTTTTTAAATATAAAGTATTTTCTCTATTTATAGATCTATCAGAACTTGATGAATTAAATGATAAGTTAAAATTTTTTTCTTTGAATAAATTTAATTTAATAAGTTTTTACGAAAAAGATCATGGTGAACGTGACGGCTCTTCTCTTTATAATTGGGTAAAACTTAATCTAAATAATAACAAAATAAATACAGAAAATATAAAGATAAAACTTTTATGTTATCCAAGAATATTAGGTTATGTCTTTAATCCACTAAGTATTTTTTTTATATATGATAAAAATGAAAATTTAATTTCTATTTTATATGAGGTTAAAAATACGTTTGGTGAACAACATACTTATGTATTTAAAGTAGAAGGCAAAAATAAGTTAATTCAAAATAATTGTTCGAAAAAATTTCATGTTTCACCATTTATTGAAATGAATTGTAATTATTTTTTCAGGATATTAAACCCGGGAGAAAATTTGTCTGTTAAAATAGATCAGTATGATCAAGAGGGAAAAATTCTATTTGCATCTCAAGATGGCAAAAGATCTGATTTAACGAGTAAAAATTTAATAAATTCTTACCTAAAACACCCTTTAATGACATTTAAAATAATTTCTGCGATACATTTTGAAGCGTTTAAATTGTGGATTAAAGGAATTAAATTTGTCAAAAAAAAATTAAATATTAAAAATAATATAACAATAGAGAATTAATGTTTTTAGATAAAACAGCAGATAAATTAGTTTTTAAACTTTTAAAAAATATTAATTATGGATATCTTGAATTAACAACTATTGATGGAAAAATTTTAAAATTTGGAAATCAAGATGATAATTTGAAAGCAAATATAATAATAAAAAAATCAAACTTTAATTTCAACCTTATCAAAGGTGGTAGCGTTGGATTTGCCGAAAGTTATATGAGAGGTGAATTTGAAACTGATAATTTATCAAATTTAATTGAATTAACAGCTAGGAATATTCAGGTAATATATAAGTTTTCAGGACTTCTTGATCTCCCAATAATCAATTTTGTTAAAAACAAAATAATTAAAAATACAAAAAATCGAAGCAAAGAAAATATTGCCAAACATTATGATTTAGGGAACGATTTTTTTTCTCTTTGGTTAGATGATACACTAACTTATTCTAGTGCGATATTTGATGATAAATCAAAAAATCTCTCTGAAGCTCAAAATAACAAATATCAAAAATTAATAGATCTTATTAAACCAAAAAATGGTGACAAAGTTTTAGAGATTGGATGTGGTTGGGGTGGTTTTGCGGAATATCTAGGTAAAAAATACGATGTTAAACTTGATTGTATAACAATATCAAAAAAACAATTTGAATATGCAAAAGAAAGAATTTTTAAATGTGGTTTAAATGAAAAAGTTAACATTGAAATAAAAGATTATAGAGATCTTAAAGGCAAATACAATTCAGTAGCCTCAATAGAGATGATTGAGGCTGTTGGTCAAAATTATTTAGAGGGATATTTTAAAACTATAAAAAATAATTTATCTGATGGTGGAAAAGCTGCCATTCAGGCAATTACAATAGATGATAGATTATTTAACAGATATAAAAATAAACAGGATTTCATTCAAAAATATATTTTTCCTGGAGGTTTTTTACCGAACAAAAATAGTATTAATCGATATGTTTCTGAAAACGGATTAACTATAAATTCTTATATTTCTTATGCAGATCATTATGCAAATACCCTAGCTTTATGGAGAAATGAGTTTTTAAAAAAATGGGATTTGATAAAAAATCAAGGTTTTGACTTAACATTTAAAAGAATGTGGGAGTTTTATCTTTCTTATTGTGAGGCTGGTTTTAAGTCAAAAAATATAGATTTAATTCAATTTTCAATTCAAAATAAGTAATAACCCTGGGAGATATTAATGCCTTATTTTAAAATTATTAATTCAATTTCATTGATAATTTCATTATTCTTAATTACAAGTTGTTCAAATAATAGTGCTATGAAACCCGAAGATTTTAAAAATAAAGAACCAAGACTAATTATTGAAGAATATTTGACAGGAAATGTGAAAGCTTGGGGTGTATTACAAAATAGGTCTGGCAAAGTTACAAGACAGTTTTCTGCTGACTTAGATGGAACCTGGGATGGTAAGCAATTAATTCTTAAAGAAAAATTTAATTGGGATGATGGTGAAATTCAAGACAGAGAATGGACAATCACAAAAATAGATGAAAATAATTATGAAGGCACAGCAGGAGATGTTGTGGGAAAAGCTAAAGGATATTCATATGGATCAGCATTTAAATTTGAATATGTTCTTTTAGTACCTGTTAAAGGAAAAGAAATGAAAATCACCTTTGATGACTGGATATTCAAGCAAGATGATCGTGTTGCGATAAACAGAGCAACTATGACAAAGTTTGGTATAAAAGTCGCTGAACTAACTGTGGTGTTTGTAAAAGATTAACTTTTTTTTTGATATTTCGTCATTTTACCAACTAAACCAAAATATATTTTACTAGGTAAGAAGCTCAAAATTTTTAGTATAAGTGTTAGTGATTTAGGAAAATGAATTTCGAATACATTTTTATTTATTAATCCATCATAAATTTTTTCAGCCGCATACTCAGTAGTTTTTAGAAATGGCATTTTAAAATCATTTTTATCTGTCATTGGTGTTTTTATAAATCCAGGAGATACTAAACAAACACGTACATTTGATCTTTTAAAATCAAAATATAAACTTTCCGCTAAATTATTTAAAGCAGATTTAGAAGGTCCATAACCAGTAGAATTTGGTAATCCTCTGTATCCAGCAATAGATGAAACAATAGTAATAATACCTTCTTTTTTATTTTTGAAATATTCTTCTACAGCTTTGATACTATTTAATGTTCCAAAAAAATTTACCTTAAATACATCTTCAATTTGCTCAACATCAATATCTTTTTCTTTTTTTGGATTCCATGTTCCTGTTGAAAAAAAACAAATATCAATACCTTGAAATCTATTCTTAATTTGTTCAAAAACTTCTCTGCACTTTGATTTATCTGTTACATCTAAAGGAAATCCATGAATATTTTCATTGTTATCAGAAATTTCTTTAAGTAGATTTTCACGTCTTGCTGAAATTGCTACATTCCAACCCTCGTTAGCAAACTTTATTGCTAAAGCTTTGCCTATACCTGTACTTCCACCAGTTATCCAAATTGTTTTTTTATTCATTATATAAAGATGTATAATACTTATATGCTAAAAAATAAATTTTTATCATTTATACTTTTTTTTGTAATCACTTTTTCTGCGTCATTTATTGGGGGTTTAGCAACAATTAGTCTCAAGGAACCCTGGTATTCACAGCTTGTTAAATCAAACTATAATCCACCAGATTGGATATTTGCACCTGTATGGACAACTTTGTATCTAATGATGACATTAGCTATTTGGTTTTTTTGGCATACTAAGAATCGTGATATAAATACAGTTTACATTTATTTCATCCATATAGTTTTTAATACAACTTGGAGTATTGTCTTTTTTGGTTTTCACTTAATATTTTTGGCTTTAGTTGTATTGCTAATTCTAATCTTATTAATAATTATTCTTCTGATAAGGTTTAAACGTGTCAATTTTGTAAGTTATTATTTAATGATTCCCTATTTACTTTGGTGTTGCTATGCACTATTTCTGAATTTTAACCTATTAATATTAAATTAAATGGATGATGTTGTAATAGTCGGTGGTGGTATTATTGGTGCTGCGACAGCATACTTTTTATCCAAAGAAGGTAGAAAAGTTAAAGTTATTGAGAGGGACCCAACATATAAAACTGCATCTTTTCCACTTTCACTAGGTGGTTTTAGAAGACAATTTTTTCAAAAAGAAAATATTTTACTTGGAAAATTTGCTAGAGAATTTATTTTTCAAATTCCTGAATTACTTAAAACTGAAAAAAATCCTAAACCAACTGCAAGCATGGTTACAAATGGATATTTATTAATGTTTGGACCTGAACACGCTGAGGAACAATATAAAGCTTTAGAAAATCATAAAGCATGTGAAGCTGGAACAAAAAATATTAAAGGATCTGAATTAACAAAATTCTTCCCATATATAAATAGCGAAGGTATTGAAACTGCAACTTTCACCGACAATCAAAGTGAAGGTTGGATAGATCCTTTTATGTTCCATAGCGCTTTAAAAAGTAAAGCAACTGAACTTGGAGCTGAGTTTATCAAAGGTGAAGTAAAATCACTTTCAGAAATAAAAGCTAAAACAATTATTTCTGCTGCTGGATGCTGGACGAAAGAATTGTTAGAAGATATTCCTGTCGAACCTCAAAAACATACAGTGTTTAGAGTTAAGTGCCCAAAACACATTCCTGAAATGCCATTAACTGGTGATTTGACAACGGGAGTGTACTGGAGGCCTGAGGGAAAAGAATACTTAGCAGGGTCACCAAAATCTGTCTTTGATGCGAATGATTTAGAACCAGCATGGGATGATTTTGAAGAATTAGTTTGGCCTGCTTTAGCCCAAAGAATACCTGCTATGGAGGAACTAAAACTAACTGGTGGTTGGGCTGGATATTATGATTGTAATAGACTTGATAACAATGCAGTTGTTGGCAAACATCCTAAGTTTGAAAATGTTTATTTAGCTACTGGATTTACAGGTAGAGGATTAATGCAAGCTCCAGGAATAGGGAGAGCTCTTACAGAATTGATTACTACAGGTGCATATCAATCTATTGATATTTCGAATATGGCAGTTGAGAGAGTTTTGGGTAAAAAAGCAAGACCAGAACCCTATGTTCTTTAATAATTAAGTTCCACAAAAAGTTTGATATTTTTCACCTGATACAGAAGGAGACTGATAACCCTCAGTTCCTATTTGTTCATCATATGGTCTCTTCAAAATTTCTAAGATTTTATTTAATGGTTTTAAGTCATTTTGCTCCGCAGCTTCTAGAGCTTCTTCAATTTTATGGTTTCTTGGAATAAATAATGGATTGTTATTTCTCATTAATTCCATAGATTTTTTTGATGTACCATTATTTTTTGATGATCTATCTTCCCATCTTTCTTTCCAGTTTATAAAATCTTTATCACTATATAAGTTATCTTTTTTTGGATTTAGTTTCATTAAATGAAGAAAAGTATTTGTGTAATCTGCTTTTTTTTCATGCATCCAGGTCAAAAGGTCTAAAATTAAAAATTTATCTTTATCATCTAAACCAAACAATCCTAATTTATCTCTCATCATGTTCATCCATTTTTCTTCATATTTATTTTCAAAAGAATTAATTGTTTCAGTAGCTATTTTGATAGCTTTTGGTTGATCTTTATCAATTAAAGGAATTAAACATTCAGCAAATCTGGCTAAATTCCATTTTGTAATGACGGGTTGATTGCAATAAGCATATCTACCAGTTTGATCAATTGAGCTAAATACAGTTTTTGGATCATAGTTATCCATAAATGCACAAGGGCCGTAATCTATAGTTTCTCCTGAGATAGTCATATTATCAGTATTCATAACACCATGTATAAAACCAACTCTCATCCAGTTGACCACTAAATTACATTGTCTATCAATTAAAAGATTTATTAAGTCTAAAGCTTTATTGTTTGAGTTCTTTATTTCTGGGTAGTGTCTACCAATCGTGTAATCTAACAAAATCTTTAATTCATCTTCTTTTTGTCTTGCTGCTATATACTGAAATGTACCAACCCTAATATGACTAGATGCAACTCGAGTGAGTACAGCTCCTTGCAAAACTTTCTCTCTTTGTATATCTTCTCCAGTTTTTGCTACAGCTAAGCTTCGTGTTGTAGGTATTTTTAATGTGTGCATGGCTTCACTAATTATGTATTCTCTTAACATGGGACCTAAAGCAGCACGTCCATCACCATTTCTAGAAAATGCAGTTTTACCTGAGCCTTTAAATTGAATATCAAATTTTTTTTTTGATTTAGTTGTATGCTCTCCAATTAATACTGCTCTACCATCTCCAAGCATTGTAAAATGACCAAACTGATGTCCAGCATATGCTTGTGCAATAGAATTACTTCCAGCTGGCAATAAATTTCCTGAAAAAATTTTTGAAAGTTCATCTTTATCAATTTTAGAAAAATCTAAATCTAATTCAGAGGCTAAAGCTTCATTGAGTATTACTAAATCAGGATTTGTTACAGGAATAGGTTTTATGTTTTCTTTGAAAGTTTCAGATAGTTTTGAATAGGTATTGTTAAAATGCCATCCTATGGTCATTTTAATTAGCTTACTTCTGCTTGATTTTCTTTTGGTTGAATTTCAGTTTTAAATTGATTTGAAATTTTTTGAACTTGAACAGATGAAACTTTGTATTCTGCACACATAGTTTCTTCATCTTTTCCATGACCCGTTACCATATTAACCATATGTTCAGGGAAATGAAATGTAGTGAAAACTATACCTTCTTTTACTTTATCGGTAACTTCTACTTTTAAAGCAACTTCACCTCTTCCTGAATACAATCTTCCAATATCGCCTGTATTTAAGTCTCTATTTGCTGCATCTTTAGGATGAATTAAAAGAACATCTTCATCAACAATATTAATATTACTTGTTCTTCTCGTCATGGTAGCAGCATTATAATGTTGTAAAACTCTGCTAGTTGTTAATATTAAAGGATATTCTTTTTGATTAGCCTCAATTTCAGATGATTCTTTCCAATCAAAGTTTTTCAACCTACCTTTTCCTAGTTTGAATTCTTCAGTGTGTAATATTTGAGTATCTGTTCCATCTTCTTTTACAGGCCACTGTAAACCCATTTTTCCTAATCTTTCTCTAGTAATTCCTTTAAAGAATGGAACAATATCAGCAATTTCTGCTAATACTTGATCTGCATCATAAGTAGGTTGATCAAATCCAAGTTTTTGCATCATATCCGTTACTATAACCCCATCTGGTTTTGTTCCAGGTAGAGGAGGAACTGCTCGGTTAACTCTTTGCACTCTTCTTTCAGTATTAGTGAAAGTTCCATCTTTTTCTAAAAAAGTAGTTCCAGGAAGAACCACAGTAGCTAATTTTGCTGTTTCACTCATAAATATTTCTTGAACTACTAAAAGTTCCAAGGAGTTCATAGCTTCAATTACATGAGCACTATTAGGATCTGTTTGAACTATATCCTCACCAATAATCCACACCCCTTTTAGTTCCTTATTAATTGCTGCCTCAAACATTTGAGGGATTTTTAAACCAGGTTTTGTTGGATGTGTTACACCATATTTTTCGGTATAAAATTTTTGATTTTTTTCATCCGAAACCTCAAAGTATCCTGCACCTTGATGAGGCTGACATCCCATGTCTGCTGCACCCTGAACATTATTTTGACCTCTAAGAGGATTTACTCCTACACCTTTTCTTCCAATGTTTCCTGTAATCATCGCAAGGTCAGCAATAAGCATCACTGTTTTTGAACCTTGTTCATGTTCTGTAACTCCTAAACCATGAAACTCCATTGAATTTTTTGCAGTTGCATATGCAATTGCAGCTTCTTTAACAAGTTGTTTATCTACTCCAGCAACTTTTGCTAATTGATCAACATCTTGTCTTTCAATTTCTTTAAGGAAATTATCAAATCCTTCTGTTCTATCTCTTACAAAATCAGCATTATATAATTTTGATTTAATTATAAAATGTAACATCATATTAAGCACAGCTACATTAGTTCCAGGTCTTAATTTGATGTGATAATCGGCAAGTTTTGCTAGTTCAGTTGTTATAGGATCTAAAACAATAAGTTTTTTTCCTTTCATTACTTGTTGTTTAATTTTAGCCCCAGTAACAGGATGTGCATTTGTTGGATTTGCACCGATAACTAAAAATAGATCTGCATGATAAATATCTTCAGTTGAATTAGTTGCAGCTCCTGTTCCAAATGTTTGTTGCATTCCCCACGCAGTAGGTGAATGACAAATTCTTGCACAACAGTCTACACTGTTTGTTCCTACTGCAGCTCTTATCATTTTTTGAAATACATAATTTTCCTCATTAGTACATCTTGCAGATGAAATTCCGGCAAAAGCATCAGGTCCATAATCGTTTATAATCCTTTGCATTTCTTTTTTTATAAAATCATATGCCTGATCCCAAGTTGCTTCTTCAAATTTTCCATTTCTTTTAATTAATGGAGTTTTAAGTCTGTCAGGATGATCATAAAAACCAAATGCATACCTACCTTTAATACATGTATGACCAGCATTAACCTCAGTTTGTTTTGGAGTGTCAATTGCAACAACTTTATCATCTTTAATTGAAGCCTCTAAATTACATCCAACTCCACAGTATGAACAAGTCGTCCTTACTTTTTTATCAACAGCAGCTGATTTGGACTGAAAGACATCTGAAATTGCGTCAGTTGGACATGTGTGAGCACATGCACCACAAGATACACACGATGAGTCTCCAAACATCATATCATTATCAGTTGTAATTCTTGACTCAAAACCTCTTCCAGACATGGTCAATACAAACGAACCTTGAATTTCATCACATGCTCTTACACATCTTCCACAATTAATACAGTTGTCTAAATTCATTCTCATATAATCATGAGATGTATCTCTTGGAATGCCTTTATGTTGTTTTGGACTATTATATCTATGGTCTGAAATTCCTAAATCATTTGCTACAGTTTGAAGCTCACAATTGTTGTTCACTTCACAAGTTCCACATTCCATTGGGTGATCAGTTAAAACTAGTTCAACTATGTTTTTTCTTAAATCTTGAAGGTTTTGATTTGATGTGAAAATATGTTGATTTTCAGCTACTGGAGTATGGCATGATGCAACTACTTTCGTCGGACCATCCTTTTCCAACGCCACCTCAACAGAACAAACTCTACATGCTCCATAGGGAGCTAAATTTGGGTCGTCACAAAGAGTTGGAACCTTTTTTTCTCCAACGTAACTTTTTACAAATTTTAAAATAGATGTATGATTAGAGCCTATTTCATAAGGCTTACCATCTATATAAGCAATTTTTCTTTTTTCAGAACTCATTAATTATCTTTTACCATATCACTTTTCATTTCATCACCAAAATACTTTAAGATGTTCATAATGGGAGTTGGTATTGCCCCACATAGAGCACACAAACAGCCTTTTTGCATTGTTATTAGTAATTCATTTAATAATTTTAGTGGAATCTTGGCTGTTTTTTTCTTTGCTTGGTCAAACATTTCTTTTCCTCGGTAAGAGCCCAGTCTCCCAGGAAAGCATTTTCCACATGATTCTTCAGCAGAGAATTCAAATAAATGATGAATATACTCTGTCATCGGAAAATCTTTGGGGATACTCACAACGCTTGCATGACCCAACATAAAACCCTTAGAACTAAATTCTTGAAAATCTAAATTTAGATTATTAATTTCATTTATTGGAACTACACCACCCAAAGGTCCGCCGATTTGAAATGCTTTAACAGGTTCCTTATACCCACCACCTATCTCATTAAATATTTTTTTCATTGGTGTTCCCATATCAATTTCATAAACACCTGGATTATTAAAAAAACTATCTAAACAAACTAATTTTGTTCCAGCAGATTTTTTATTTCCAATTGAGGAAAATTTTTCTGCGCCATTAATTAAAATACCAGTTGTTGCTGCTAAAGTTTCAACATTGTTAACTACGGTTGGTTTTTTATAAAGTCCTTCTGTAACTGGGAAAGGAGGTCTAACATCTACCTCAGCACGCCTTCCTTCAATAGATGCAATTAAAGCAGTTTCTTCTCCACAAATGTATGCACCCTGACCAATACAAATTCCAAGATCAAAAGAAAAGTCAGTACCTAAAATACTATCACCTAGTAAGTTTAATCTTTTAAGTTCATTGATGCATCCATTAATTGCCTCTATAGATTTTGGATATTCACCTCTGATATATAAAACTCCCTCATCACTTCCAATAACCAGACCGCATATTACCATTCCGAAAATAACCTTTAAGGGTTGATCCTCCAAAAGATATCTATCTGAAAATGCACCTGAGTCTCCTTCATCAGCGTTGCAAATAACATATTTTTTATCGCCTTTTGCTTTACTACAAAAATCCCACTTCAGTCCTGTCGGAAAACCTGCACCACCTCTTCCCGTAAGGTTTGAATCTAGTAAAGATTTAATAATTTCTTTTTTATCTGTTTTTAAAAATTTTATTAATTGTTCTTTAAATTGATCTGTAGATGAAAGTTTATCATCCATCAAAAAGCTGGTTGTTGCATAACTTTTTGAAAAGAATTTTTCTTGTTTAATATCTTCTCCTTTTAAAATTTGATCAATCTTTTCTATATCTTTTCCAGCATAGTTTTCACCATCATAATGGAATGCATGGTTTTCATAGCAATGACCTAAACAGAACATTTCTCCAACTTTGTCATTACCTAATTTTTCTTTTAGTTTATCTTTTAATTTTTCTTGAGTTCCAGCACACATACAAGCACTGCCGTTACAAACAAAAGCTTTTTTTTCTCTGTGTGAAGGTCTTAAAAATTCATAGAAACTTTCAGCACCATGTATAGTTGAAACACCTAAATTATATTCTTTGGCTATTTCTTTAATATCCTTGGGTGAGTCATTAAGAACATTTTCGGACATCTTTTTAAATAAATTGTCTTTTAAACCAATTCTTCCTGATAAATTACTTATATTTTTTGACACCGCAAAATTCCTTTTTTAACCCACAATAACTTTTTGTTTATTTGTGTAAATATTAAAACTGTCCTCTTTTACGAAACCTACTAAGGTCATGTCAAATCTATTCGCTAGATCAATTGCCAGACTAGTTGGCGCACCTACCCCAATCATTAAGCCAATATTAGTCATCAAAACTTTTTGGACTAATTCAAAATTTAGGCGTCCAGAACACGTTATAAATTGGTCATTTGGCTGCAGATAATTATTTAATAATGAATCACCAATTAATTTATCCAATGCATTATGCCTACCAACATCTTCACGTAAAGATATTAGACTACCATCTGAAGAAAATAACCCGCTGGCATGGATACCCCCTGTTTTTTCAAATTCGGATTGGTTTCTTTTAAGAATTGATGGTGAGTTAATTATTATATTTTTTGATAATTTTGGATTTGATTTATGTGTTTTTTCTTTTTTTATAATTTCTAATGCATCAAGAGAGGATTTGCCACAAACACCACAAGATGAGTTTGTTAGAAAATCTCTTTTTATTTTTGAAATATTTACATTTTGAGAATTATTTAAAGTAACAAGTATCTTATTTTGAATATTATATTGACCTACTTTATCACCAAAACTCTCTATATTCTTAATATCTTTTATGTTTTGAATAATTTGTTCATTAAATAAAAAACCTATAACTAAATCATTATCGTGACCTGGAGTTCGCATTGTTATAGATAAACTTTTTTTAATCCATTTTTCTTTTTCTTTAAATTTTAAAGAAATTTCAAGTGGTTCTTCAATTGAAATTAAATCCTCTATATTTTCTATTTTACCATTAATAAATTTTGCAACTTTATATTTAAAATTCATTTAATTATTTTAGAGGATAATTTTTTTTTAAGATAAATTTATTGATAATAATTGCTAAAAAAATAATTATAAAACATCCTATAATGATAGGAAAAAATAGATAATCATATGATACACTTCCAATTATAACCATGATTGGGTTTCCTCCTGCAGGAGGGTGTACTACATTTAGTAATATCATTAAAAAAATTCCAACTCCTACAGCTAGAGCAATATTAATATAAATTGGAAAAGGAATTAAACTTACAAAGATTACTCCAACCAAAGCTGTAACCAAATGTCCAAAAAAAACATTTTTGGGTTGTGCAAAAGGACTTTCTGGAAATCCAAATAATAAAACCATCGATGATCCAAATGAACCTGCCAAAAATAAACCAAGTGCACTTTTGTATGTTAAGATAGTTAAAACACCAATTGTGAAAGCTGAAAAGAAACCAGCTAACAAAGCTTTTTTAAAAATTTCTTTATCAAATTTAATCATTAAGTGCTTTACCCACAGTTCTTAATGGAAGTAATAAACATTCTTTTCTTGATATATTTTTTTTATCAAAAAGTTCTTTAAAGTTTATCCATTTTTTTTCAAAATTTATTTTTGTATTTTCAAATATATCTTCACATATTTTTAAAAAATCTTTTATCTCGTCAATATTTTTATCTTTAATATTTTGTGAAAGAAGGCTTACTGACGCTTGGCAATAAATACATGACTTACATTGATAGCCTACATCTATTACTTTATTATTTTTAATGATAAGACTAATTTCCATCTCATCACCACATATTGGATTTTTATTTTTTGATTTATGTGTATGATTCTCAAGAACCTTGTTGTTCTCTGTATTTGACGCTATTTGTAAAATCTTTAAATCCATATTATCTCTTTAAATCAAAATTTAATGTTTTATATTTTGTAAGATGGATCATAACAATATTTTAGCAGTTGTACTAGCAGGAGGTAAATCTAAACGATTTGGAAGAGATAAATCTCAAGTAAAATTAGGTGGTAAAATCCTAATCAATCACATCTTAACTGAAATAATAGATTTATATAAAGATATTTTGATTGTGACAAATGAACCAATAAAATTTTTCAACTCAAATAAAATTTCTTTAACTAATGACATTAAAAAAGATCAAGGTCCACTTGGAGGAATATTTACTGCAATGAAATGGGTTAAGGAAAATAAAAAAGATTATAAATGGATATCAACATTTCCTATTGATACCCCATTCTTTAAAAAAGAACATCTTAGCAAATTTTATAAAGAGGTTAATTTAAATGAAAGTAATTTATTTTTTATGAAGTCAAAAAATATGCAACACAATATATTTGGTTTATGGTCGATGGAATTGTTTGAAAAATTAAAAATAGCACTTGATAAAGGTGATAGAAAAGTGGAACTTTGGGCAAACGAAATAGGAGTTAAAACGATTGATTTTGAGTTTGAAAATAATAAAGATCCCTTCTTCAATATTAATACTGAAGAGGATTTAGAAAGTGCTAAAAAAATATTAAACAATGATTAGTTATAATAAATCTAAAATTATTTTAAAAAAATCAAAAATTGAGATAAAAGATGAGTTTATAAGCACCAATAATTGTCTTTATAGAGTAACTGCAAAAAATATTTATGTAAATTCAAGTCATCCTTTAGGAGATAATGCAGCTTTTGATGGTTATGCGATTAAATCTAACGATACAATAAAATTAAATAAAAAAAATAATAAGAAGTTTGAGATTGTTGGATCAATAGCTGCAGGAAAAAAACCTTTTAAAAAAAAAATTAAGAAATATCAAACAGTCGAAATAATGACTGGTGCATTAATCCCAAAGCCTTTTAATACAATTGTTCCAATTGAAAATATAAATTTTTATCCAAATAAAAAAAATGCTAAATATATTTTGTTAGATAAAAAGATTTCTAAGTTTGCACATATTAGGTTTAAGGGTTCTGATTATAAAAAAAATGATTTATTAATATCTAAAGGAACAATTTTAGAGTCTAATCATATATTAGCACTAAAAACATTGGGTATTAAAAAGATTAAAGTTAAAAAAAAACCAAATATATTATTTTTTTCAACTGGTAATGAAATTACTGACAAGGAAAAAATTTCAAATTGGGAAGTTAGAAATTCAAATTGCCATTATATTAATTCGTTAAATGAGAATTTTTTATTTAATTTTAAGAATGGTGGGATCATAAGAGATAATCAAAGTAATCTCTTCAAATTGAATATAAGTAAAATGATAAAATCAAAAGTTGACTTGATTGTTACCTCTGGTGCTGTATCAGCCGGAAAATTTGATTTTGTACCTAATGTAGTTAATAATTTTAAGTTGTCTAATTATTTTAAAAGTGTAGCAATAAGACCAGGTAAACCTATTTTGTTTGCAAAAATCAAAGGAAAGTCTAAAGCTATTTTCGGTCTGCCAGGAAATCCAATTTCCTCGGCAGCATGTTTTAGATTTTTCGTATACCCTTATATTAGAAGCTTATTAGGCATAAAAGATGAAAATTCTTTTAAAGCAATTTTAAAAAATGAATTTATAAAAAAAAAGAATTTTACCCGATTTTTAAAAAGTAAATTGAGTACAACTAAAAATGGTAAATTGAAGGTTCAAATTTTAAAAGGACAGGAGTCTTTTAGAATTAAGTCATTTATACAATCAAATATTTGGGTTATGCTTCCTTCAGGTAAAGTAAAATTTAAAAAAGGGGAAATTGTTGATTGTTTTTTTCCAAACCATTCAAATAAAAGTTTAATCTAAAAGATCTCATTTTTGTTGTAGTTAAAACTATTTGCAATTAAACATTCATAAATGATTGAATTAAAAAATGAAAAAATTGCAGTACCTATAGTCTTATTAGCTGGAATACTTTGGTCTTTTGGACCATTAGTTGTTAGATATATGGACAATCCTCATTTAGTACCTTGGCAATATATTTTTGGAAGGGGATTAACAATATTTATTTTACTAAATTTATATTTGTATTTTGAAGAGGGAGTTAATTTTTATAAAAATTATAAAAAAGTTGGTTTATCAGGTTTGATAGGTGGTACTGGTCTTGCAGTTGCAATGATGTCATTTATTTACTCTATTACGAATACAACAGCTGCTATTACTCTTCTTTGTTTAGCTGCAATGCCATTTTTTACTGCATTATTAGCTTTTTTATTCTTAAAAGAGAGAATTAGCGTGAATGTTTGGATATCAATTTTTATTGCAACCATTGGAATAGTTATAATGGCTATTGGTAATTCAGAAAAAAGTTCAGTTATAGGTTTTATTTTTGGAATTACTTCATCTATCGGATTTTCCGTATTTTCAGTTTCATTAAGATGGAGAAAGGAAACTCCAAAATTTACAACAGTTGCTGTTGCAGGTTTAGTTTGTTTTTTAACTGCAACAATAGTTATTTTATCGACAAAAATTACTTTTTTTGCAACTAGCTATAATAGTACGTTATTTTCAGTTCATGGAACTTTAGTTTGTTTAGGACTTATTCTTTACTCAATTGGATCAAAAGCTATACCCGCTGCTGAATTAACATTACTATCATTAACAGAGGTTATTGGTGGAATTTTTTGGGTGTGGCTACCTTTATTCGGAATAAATGAGGTGCCATCTACAAATACTATCGTTGGTGGTTTTTTTCTTTTTGTTTCATTAGTGTATTACAGTTTGATCATGAGATGGAATAAAAGATACATTGCGCTTAACTAAGTTTATGGAAAGACCAGATTTTTTTTCTTTAAAGAATGGTGATAAAGTTGAGTTACCATTTTCAAAACAAGAATATGATCAAAGAGTACATAATTTAAGAATTATTATGGAAAATAACAATCTTGATATGGTCATTTTAACATCTATGCATAATATTGCTTATTATACAGGTTTTATTTATTGTTCATTTGGCCGACCTTATGGTTGTATAATTACTAAAAATAAAATTTCTACAATTTCTGCTAATATAGATGCTAGTCAACCCTGGAGAAGATCACACTGTGAAAATGTAATTTACACTGATTGGAAAAGAGATAATTTTTTAAGAGCAATAGTTTCAGTTATAGGAAGAGATGAGCCTCCAAAGAATATTGGTATTGAAAATGATCATGTTACAATTGACATGAAGGATAAAATTAACTCTATTTTCACTTTTTCACTTTTTAAAGATATATCAAAAGAATTAATGAAATTAAGAATGATTAAATCTAAAGAAGAAATTGAAATAATTAAAAATGGAGCAAGAATTGCTGATATTGGAGGAGAGGAGATTGTAAGGAATATTAAAGAAGGTGCAACAGAATTAGAGATTGCAATTTCTGGGAGGGATAAAATGGAAAGAGAGATTGCAAAAACCTATCCAAATGCTGAATATATGGATACTTGGGTTTGGTTTCAATCTGGTATTAATACAGATGGAGCTCATAATCCTAAAACCAATCGGAAATTGATATCAGGAGATATTTTATCATTAAATGCATTTCCAATGATCTCAGGTTATTATATTGCTTTAGAAAGAACTCTTTTTTTAAACTCTGTAGATGAAGCATCTCTTAAAGCATGGGAGGCAAATGTAAAAGTTCATAAAAGAGGATTAGAACTCATAAAACCAGGAGCAAAATGTTCAGATATTTGTCATGAATTAAATGATCTTTTTGCAGAGCTTGGATATCTTCAATTTAGAACATTTGGTTATGGACATTCTTTTGGTGTTCTTTCACATTTTTATGGAAGAGAAGCTGGTTTAGAATTGAGAGAAGATATTGACACTGTTTTAGAAGAAAATATGGTTATTTCAATGGAGCCAATGATCATGATTCCAGAGGGCAATCCAGGAGCTGGCGGATATAGAGAACATGATATTTTAATTGTTGGAAAAGACGGTGCAGAAAATATAACTAAATTTCCTTTTGGCCCTGAAAATAATATTATAAAAGCCTAAAATTAATGAACAAAAATAAAGTAATTGTTAATAGCTGGAATGAATGGGATCCTCTTAAACATGTTATTGTTGGAAGAGCTGATGGAACTTGTATACCAGCACCTGAACCAGCTTTAGATGCGAAAGTTCCTGAAGACTCAGATATGAGAGGACAATTTGGTCCAAGAACCAAAGACACAGTTGATAAAGCAAATCAACTTTTAGATGATTTTTCAAATATTCTTCAAAAGAGAGGAATTAAAGTTGATAGACCAACACCAATAGATTTTAATCAAAAAACCTCTACCCCCGACTGGGAAGCAGAAACAATGTTTGGTTGTATGCCACCAAGAGACGTATTGCTTACGGTCGGGAATGAAATTTTAGAGGCAACTATGAGCTATCGTTGTAGATGGTTTGAATATTTATGTTATAGACCATTATTGCAGAAATATTATAATCTAGATCCAAATATGAGGCATGAAACTGCACCAAAGCCAAGATTAACAGATGCAGATTATCATAAAGACTATTTATCAGATAAAATTGGTGTTCAAAAAAGATTAGAATGGACTGAGAAAAAATTTTTTGTAACTACTGAGGAAGAACCTTTATTTGATGCTGCAGATGTATTAAGGTTTGGAAAAGATTTAGTTGTTCAGCACGGTTTTACAACAAATTTAAAGGGTATTGATTGGTTAAAGAGACATTATAAAGATCACAGGGTTCATGCTGTTAATTTTCCAGGTGACCCATACCCAATACATATTGATGCAACATTTACTCCAATTAAAGAAGGTTTGATTATAAATAATCCTCAAAGACGACTTCCAAAGGAACAAAGAAAATTATTTGAAAACAATGGTTGGGAGATTATAGATGCTGCTCAACCGGCTCATAATGAACCACCACCTCTTTGTTATTCATCTGTTTGGCTTTCAATGAATGTTTTAGTATTAGACCCAAAGACAGTATGTGTAGAAAAAAGTGAAAATTATCAAGCTGAGCAACTAGATAAGCTTGGTATGGAAGTAATACCAGTAGAATTAAGAGATGCATATGCATTTGGTGGAGGACTTCATTGCTGTACAGCAGATGTTTTTAGAGAAGGTAGATTAAAAGATTATTTTCCAAATCAATAATGTTTAATTTATGAAAATTCAAAAAATCCCATTAATTTTTATAATTTTTGGATTTATGCTTTCATGTATCTATAGCGTAATAATCATAAAAAAATTTGATAAAAATTTTACTGGATCAGATAGCTCTATTCAAAATTTTATAATAAAGGGAGATACAAAAAATTATTTAGATGAGGCATTTATTATTAAGTCTCAGATCAAGGAAAATGTTGAATTTGATAAATTAGGTACTGAATATAGAATTAGTTATCTTTATCCTAGATTATTAGCCTTATTTTTTTTGTTAAGTGATGAAGAAATTAAAGAAAAATCAAAAAACAATAAACATGAATTTATATATAAGATTAATAATAAAAAAACTTTTTTTTTAATTTTTCAATCAATCTTATATTATCTTAGTATTTTATACCTGTATAAAAAAATTAAAAAAAAAATTGATTATAAAAATTTAAATATATTAATTTTTTTCTTATGTTTTGAACCTACAATTTTACAATTTCATTCTAATATATTAACTGAGTCTATTTATTTTACACTGCTAATTTTTTTAATTAGTTTATTAATAGATTTTAAAAATAATTTTAAATACCATTTTATGATCGGCTTATTGTTAGGTATTATGTATTTACAGAGATCTGCAGCTCTATATTTGATTTTTCCAATTATAATTTACTACATCTTAAATCTCAAAAATTTTAAAATTTTTATGAAATACATCTTTTTTATTATAATTGGACAAATATTAATTTTAAGTATTCTTGGATATAACAATTATAAACGATCAGGAGTTTTTCATGTTATTCCTTTCCAAATGAAACATACTGCGTGGTTTTATTTATCAGATAATATAGTTTCTTCCTCAAAAAATATTGATATTTCAACTGTTTATCAAAAAAGACTTAATGATGAAAAAAAATGGAAAGAGGAAAATAATATAAATTTTGAAAGTGAGAAGGATAGGTTAAGATTATATGATTATTATCAAAAATACTTTTTTGAAAATTTTTTACAAAATCCTCTTACAGGACTTAAAATAATTATCTGGAAGTCTCTTCAAACCTCAATACTGGATCCTGGAATGGTATACTCGTCAATGAAACAAGACCATACTATTAATAGATATTGGGAAAATAGTTTTTTTAGTATATCAGAAAGAATAATATATTCTCTAATCATCTATTTTATTTCAATTTGTGGTGCATTTTATTTTATAAAAAAAAAGGATTATTTATTGCCATTTTTATTCTTATTACTTGGCTTATACCATTTAGCCATACTAGGTTGGGTTGGGGTTTCAAGATATTCAGTTCCATCGATTGTTTGTATTAGTCTATTTTTTTCCAATGGCATAATATTTATTAAAAATTATTTTGAAAAAAGATTGAAGTAGTGAAAAATAATTATTATACAAGCTCATGAAAAAAATTTTTATTTTTATTTTTTGTTTATTTGTTTTCAATAATAGTGGAATAGCTAAAGAAACAACATTTAATAAAGAATTATTCGATAAAGCCCAAGCAGAGGGCAAAGTTGTAATAGTTAGTTCTTGGATCAAATATTGCACATCTTGTGCCAGTCAAATGAAAGTTTTAGATAAAGCTAAAAATGATTTTGATAACATAGAATATTTTGCGTTTGATGTTACAAATAAAGAAATAGCAGAATTGTTTGATGTACAGTATCAAACTACACTTTTAATTTTTAAAGACAAAAAGTTAGTTTACAGAAGTATTGGTGAGACAAGTAAAGATTTAATCTATAAAGCTATTCAGTCTTCAATTTAGATTTAAGCCCCTAATTTTATATTTCTAGAGACATTAGACTCAAGTTCGGCTGGTTTTTTTAAATCTAAATTGTTCATGATATCAATATATTCATCAACACTTTTAACTTGTAATCTTGGATTTTGTTTCTTTTCTTTTCCAATAGTGCTCACTTTTTCACCTTTATAATCATGTGCAGGATATAAAAGGGTTTCCTCAGGTAATTTTAAAAGTTTATTAAATATTGAATTATAAGCATCTTTAGCATTACCATTTTGAAAATCAGTTCTACCAGTTCCATTAATTAATAATGTATCTCCTGAAAAGAGCTGATTGTTCATTAAAAAACTATAACTATCCGATGTATGTCCAGGAGTATACATGGCTCTAATTTTAAGATTATCTAAATCTATATACTCATCATCTTTCACTTTTATTTCTACTGACTCTGCTGGTGTATGAGCACCCATGATTGTTGAACATTTTGTAATATCTTTTAGTTTAGAGGCACCAGTCACATGATCAGCATGAATATGAGTATCAATTACTTTTACTAATTTTAAATCTAATTGTTTAAGAATGTTTATGTATTCGTTAACATTTTCCAAAACTGGATCAATTATTAAGGCCTCCCTTCCGTTACCAGACGAAATTAAATAAGTATAGGTTGAGGATTTAGAATCAAATAATTGTTTTAAAATCATAACTTTATACTAACACATAAGTACAAATTGACCCATTGTTAAAACTTAGATTAACATTAAATCTCTTATTATGAAAATAATCACAATCTTATTTACA
>CACDMG010000009.1 GCA_902553845.1 uncultured Pelagibacteraceae bacterium | reverse complement strand
AAATTCATTTAAATTTGAGAAATTAAATTTTGTGTTTCTAACTCATACAATTTAAATAAAGTTTCTGCACTAGATAATTCAACTTCTTCAAATTTTATTTTTGAACCTGGAGTAATTTGTACTAATTTGTCATAGTCTGCACTTATTACTACTCCTATTTTGGGATAACCGCCGATAGTACCATGATCTGAAAGCATAATAATTGGATTTCCATCTGCAGGTACTTGAATAACTCCCTTTATCAAACCTTCAGATTTAATATTTGTATCAACAATATTTTTAATTTTTGGTCCCTCTAATCTCATTCCCATTCGATCAGATAATTTGGAAATAGTAAATTCTTCTTCAAAAAAAATTTTTTTTCCCTCCTTTGAAAAATAATCAAAATTAGTCCCTTTAATAACTCTAATATTTATTAATCTCGTATTTATATAATTTATTTTTTTACTATTTAAATTTTGATTTACCTTTAAAAGATTTATTTTCTGATTAATTTCTAATTTTCTACCCCCATTGGCACCAATATTTGCCTTAGTATTAGTTGAACAACTCGACCATTGATATTTTATATCAAACTTAGCACTGATAGCTAAATAACCGTAAACAGATTTATTGGTAGACAAAATATCCAAAACATCACCATTCTCCAAAGTAAAAGTTTCATAACAATTTCCTCTGATTAAACCATTATTTTTTTTAATTGAAAAATTAACATCACCTGTGACTGCAATATTAATTTTTTCTCCAATGTATTCTAATAATGGACCTTGATAAGCAAACTCTAATACAGGAGATTCAAGTTTATTTCCTACTAATTGGTTTGCTAATAAATAATTTCTATTATCCATAGCGCCACTAAATGGAATACCAATATGATAAAGATTTTTTCGTCCTTGATCCTGAAATGTTGTATTTATTCCTGCTCTTAAAATTTTAAAATAATTTTTATTCATTGTAATTTTGATGTTGATCTTTTGTAATATTTTTAAAAACTACTGTATCACCTGGATTAATTAAATTTGGTTCTATCTCTTTTGAACTTTCAAAAATATTCAAAGGTGTATTACCAATAATATTCCACCCTCCTGGACTTTCAAAAGTATAAATATTTGCGAATTGTTCTGTTAATCCAACAGATCCTTTTGGTACCTTTACCCTTGGTGTTTCAAGACGCTTGACTCTCATATTTTTATCAAGATCTCCAAGAAATGGCATACCTGCTATAAATCCTGTCATATAACAAAAAAATTCTTTATTAAAAAAATTTTCATAAATCTTATCTCTATCTAATTTTAGTTTTGTTTCTAATCTTTTTATATCAAGCGAAAAAATATGATCGGTACATATGGGAACTTCAATTTTTTGATTTTTTAAGTTATCTAGATTGTCAATATTGAGATTTTCTATCTTTTTTTTTATTTCTTTAAAATTTGTTTTTTTTAAATCATACGAAATAATCAATTTATTATAAGATGGAGTTAAGTTGTTTATTCCATCAATATTTTTATTTTTAATGCTTTTAAAATATCTAATTACTTTAGTATTAGTATCTTTATTTACATCTTTACCAAAGTCACAATATAAAGCTGCGTCACCAAGATTTAATATATTTTTAATCATGTCATGTTATACTTAACTATTAAGACTATGGAAATTAATATAAATTGTGATTTAGGAGAAAAATCAAAACATCATTCTAATAAATATGATCCAGATTTATTAGAAATCATCAATTCTGCCAATGTTGCATGTGGATATCATGCTGGTGATGAAGATACGATGAATCAAGTAATCAAAATTTCAAAAAAAAATGGCGTTAGTATTGGTGCACATCCATCTTTTAATGATCCAGAAAATTTTGGAAGAGAAAGAATGAATCTGTCATCATCTGAAATAGTAAAACTAATTACAGATCAGTATGAGATATTGCAAAAAATAGCATTAAAACATGGAACGAATGTATCCCACGTAAAACCGCATGGAGCTTTAAATAATATGGCTTGTGAAGATATTGAATTAGCTACTGTGCTTGCCAAAACTATAAAAGATCTGAATAAGGACTTAATTTATTTAGTTCCAACTGGATCAAAAATGCAAGAAGCAGCTAAAAAATTAGATATGAAATTTGCTTGTGAAATATTTGCAGATAGAAATTACGAAGATGATGGAAATCTTGTCTCAAGAAAAAAATCTCATGCTTTAATTACTGACCCAGATCAGGCTAAGAAACATGTGCTTAAAATGGTACAAACTCAGTCACTTAATTGTCACAGTGGGAAACAAATACCTTGTGAAATTGATTCTGTATGCATACATGGAGATAATTTAAGTTCATTAGCTACAGCAAAATTAATACGAGATAACTTGCTCGAAAATGGATTAAAACTAACAAATTTAAATAACATGAGTAAATTTCTATGATAAGTAAAACTTTATTAACTTCTATATTTCTTTCTTTTTTATTGACACTTAATGCTTTCTCAGCAGGTTCAAGTGACAGTGGTTCTTCTAAAACTAAAACGCAATATGATATGGCAGTTTCACATATAAACGCTGCAAAAAAATTTGAGGAGAAAGATAAATTAAAAAAAGCAAAAAAAAGATACGAAAAAGCACAAAAATTATTAATTCAATCAAATGAAAAATTCCCAAACAAGGCTAATACTTTAAATTATTTAGGTTTCACTACAAGAAAACTTGGAGACTATGAAAATGGTGAGAAATATTATTTACAAGGATTAGCTATTGATCCAAATCACAAGGGTATCAATGAATATTTAGGTGAATTATATGTTGCTACAAACAGACATAATCTTGCAGTTGAAAGACTAGAAGTTTTAAAAAATTGTAATTGTAAAGAATATGAGGACCTTAAAGCTATAATAGCTGGAGAAAAAGTTTCTAAATATTAATTTATATTTTTAATCATTTGTTCAGGCATCCACAAAGCTATTTCTGGGAATAGAACAACAAGAATAACAGCTAAGACCATCAATAAAAAAAGTGGAAAAGCACTTTTAGCAATATAGCCCATATCTTTATTTGCCATTCCTTGAAGAACAAATAAATTAAAACCTACTGGAGGAGTAATTTGCGCCATCTCCACAACAATTACTAAGAAAATTCCAAACCAAATCATGTCAAAACCTGCTTGTCTTATCATTGGTTCAATAATTGCCATTGTTAATACTACTGCTGATATTCCATCAAGGAACATTCCCAAAATAATATAAAAAATCATTAAAACAAAAATTAAAACATATGGAGAAAGGTCCATGCTTTGTATCCAAACAGCTAAATTTCTAGGTAATCCTGTAAAACCCATAGCAAGTGATAAAAATGTTGAGCCGGCTAAAATAAATGCAATCATACATGAAGTTTTTGTTGCACCTAGTAATGAAGACTTAAATGTATCTAGGTTTAAACTTTTTTGAAAATAAGAAAGAATTAAAGCTCCAACAACTCCAAGTGATGCAGCCTCTGTAGCAGTTGCTATACCAGTATATATTGATCCAATCACAGCAAATATAAGTAATATAACCGGTAGAAGCTGTTTTGATCTTTTTATCTTTTCCAAAAATGAATAATTCTCAAGAATTTTTGGCATATTTTTTTTATTAAGTAATGACCAAATTATTACATATGACATAAATATAAGTGCTATCATTATCCCCGGTACAATTCCTGCAATAAATAATTTTGCTATAGACTCTTGAACTGCCACACCATAAATAATCAGAATTATTGATGGAGGTATTAATAAACCTAGAGTTCCAGAGCCAGCTAGACTTCCAAGTAAAATTTTTTCAGGGTATTTTCTTTTCCTTAACTCAGGGATTGACATTTTTCCAACAGTAGCTACTGTTGCAGCTGACGAACCTGATATTGCTGCAAATAAAGCACATCCTACTACATTTACATGTATCAAGCCTCCAGGTAATTTTTGCATCCACGGTGACAAACCTTTGAATAAATTTTCAGAAAGCCTGGTCCTGAATAGTATCTCTCCCATCCAAACAAACAATGGTAATGCTGTTAGTGTCCATGAGGAAGATGTGCCCCAAATTGTTGTTGCCATAGCGTCTCCCACTGGCCTAGAGGTAAATAACATCATTCCAATTGCGGAGACACCAATCATACTTAAAGCTACCCAAATTCCAGAACCAAGAAAAAATAATAAAACACTAATGAAAAAAATTGTTAAAAATATTTCAGTCATTTAAATCTTTTTGTTGTTAAAATAAGATGATGAAAGACACTTATAAAAAATATTGTTGATCCGATTGCAACACTTGTTTGAGGTATCCAAATCAAAATTTCATCTGCACCTTCACTCCTCTCTTGAAATTTATATGAAATAACTAACATCTTAATAAAATAAAATGCTAAATATCCTGAAAAAAAACTAGCTACCCCTAAACACCAAGTTTCAATTATTTTTTTTTTAATTCCTGATAATTTCTCTAAAAATAGAGTAATTCTAATATGACCGCCCTCTACAAAAGTATAAGCTAAAGCAAAAAAAGATGCTGAGGCCATACAATAACCTGAATATTCTGCAAGACCTCTGATATAGAATCCAAAAATTCTTGATGAAATACCTATTAAAATAAAAACTGCTACTAGTATTAAAAATGTTGCAGCAATATAGCCAGAAAATTTGTAAAGTTTATTTAAATTTCTATCTAAAGATTTTAACATAATGATTAAATTTAAGGCCACTCATTTATTTTAAGTGGCCTTAATAAAGATTTACTTACTTATAAGACGATAAAACAGCTGCTCCCCTTGAACCAGCTTTCTGAGACCATTCCTTAGCCATAGTCTCACCAACTTTTTCAAAATGAGCTTGTAAAGATGAATTTACTTTGCCTACAACCATTCCAGCATCTGCTAAAGCTTTTTTATCTCCAACGTTTCCTTGTTTTGATAATTGCCATCCTTTTCTCTCAGCTAAAGCTGCTTGTTTCATAACTAAATCTTGAGTTGCTTTATCAAGTTTGTTCCAAGCATCTTTATTTACAATTATCATGTTTTTTGGAAACCAGGCTGCAATATCATAAAAATATTTCACACCATTTTCCCAAATTTTGGAATTCTTTCCTGTTGTTGGTGATGTAATCATACTTTCAACTGCTCCTGTAGAAAATGCCTGGCTTATCTCTGCAGCTTCTATTTTAGTTGGAGCCATGCCTGTTAATTCAGCTATTCTTATTGTAGCAGAATTATATGCTCTAAATTTTAAACCTTTAAGATCATCAACAGAATTAATTTCTTTTTTACTGTACAAACCTTGTGCTGGCCATGGTACTGCGTATAAAAATACTAACCCCTTTTCATCTAGTCCTTTTATAATTTCATCCTTTGAAGCTTTATACAATTTCATAGCATCAGAGTAAGATGTGGCCAAGAATGGTTGAGAATCTACTTCTAGTAATGGATCTTCTTTACCTAAAGCAGACATAAATCTTTCTCCTATTTGAGCTTGACCAGTTCTTACAGCTCTAAAGATTTCTCCACCTTTAAATAATGAACCACCTGGGTGAGTAACAATTGTTAACTTTCCACCACTTTTTTCAGTTACATTCTTTGCAAATTCTGCTGCATTTGCAGAATGAAAATTACCAGCTCCATAAGCAAGAGCCATGTCCCATTTTTCTGCAATAGCAATATTAATTGACAAAATTAATGAAACTAAAACACTTATTAAATATTTCATGAACTTCATTTATCCTCCATTTTTTTTAATCGTATTTCATAATGTATTAAATAATTTATCAATAAAAAAATCGTACTACTTTTAATTGAATTATTTTAGATATCGAATATTATGTTTCTATTTTGTTACAAGAATTACTTATATTAAGTCAAATTATTTTTATTACGATTATCTTAACAGCAGATAATGCAATAATCATTGGTGTTATCTCAGCTAATTTTATTCCAAAAAATAAAAAACAAATAATTTATTGGGGTGTTGCTGGTGCTTTAATTTTTAAAATTATATTTGCCCTTTTTGCTACTTATTTATTTAAATTTTACTTTATAAAAATATTAGGTGGTCTACTTTTAATTTGGATAGTAAATGATTTGAGAAAAGACCTCTTTGAAATTAAAAAGATAAAATCACCAACCAAAAAATCTAAAGAACCCTCCTTCATACAAAGTGTTTATAAAGTTTTATTTGCAGACATAATGATTAGTTTTGATAATGTAATTGGAGTGGTCGGTGCAGCTAAAGGAAATTTTGGTTTTATGATATTTGGACTTGTTCTTTCTGTCATTCTAACAGGAGCTTTAGCAACATATCTTGCAAGTTATATTCAAAAACATTTATGGATAGCTTATGTTGGCCTAATTTTTATCTTACTAGTAGCGCTACAACTTGTGATTGGAGGGTTAGTGGACCTCGATATCTTGACAATTAATGAAGAGTTTAGAAAATATTTTTAATAGCTCAGAAATTGCCCGATAAATAAGAAAAATTGCTTGTTGAATCTTTCTATAAATGAGATTTAATTTGTTTTTTATAAATTGTTAACAAATAGAGGAAAATAATGAAAAAACTATTTATTGCTGCATTTATTTTTGTTTCTACTTTTACAACAAATGTTTTTGCAGAAGTTAAAATGGGAATCATTTTAGGATTTACTGGTCCAATTGAATCTCTAACACCAGCTATGGCGGCATCTGCAGAGCTTGCATTTAAGGAAGCTTCAGATTCTGGTTCATTACTAGGTGGCGAAAAAATTACAGTAGTAAGAGCAGACTCAACTTGTGTTGACTCAGCGGCAGCAACAGCAGCAGCTGAAGGTGTTATTTCACAAGGTGTAGCAGCTATTATGGGTGCTGACTGTTCAGGTGTAACTGGAGCAATAGCTTCAAATGTTGCTGTACCTAATGGTGTAGTAATGATTTCACCATCAGCTACATCACCAGGATTAACAACTCTTGATGATAAAGGATATTTCTTTAGAACTGCACCATCAGATGCAAGAGGTGGTCAAATTTTAGCTGATATTACTAAAGATAGAAAAGTTAAAAGCGTTGCAATTACTTATACAAATAATGACTATGGAAAAGGTTTAGCAGATGTTTATAAAGCAGCTGTTGAGGCTCATGGTATCAAAGTAACAACTGTTAACGCTCACGAAGATGGAAAAGCAGACTACTCATCTGAAGTTGCAACACTTGCTTCAGCAGGTGGTGATGCAGTTGCTGTTATCGGTTACCTAGACCAAGGTGGTAAAGGAATTATTCAAGCTTCTTTGGACTCAGGTGCATTTGATAGATTTATTTTATCAGATGGTATGATCGGTCAATCATTAGTTGATGCATTTGGAAAAGATCTAAGAAAATCTTTTGGTTCAATGCCAGGATCAACTGGAAAAGGTGCAGGTGTATTTGCTGGTGTAGCAAAAGCTGCTGGTATTGATAGTTCAGGTCCTTACACAGGAGAGTCTTACGATGCTGCTGCTTTAATCGTTTTAGCAATGCAAGCAGGTAATTCAGCTGATAGAGCATCTATTGCAAAAAATGTAATGGACGTTGCTAACGGCCCTGGAACAAAAATTTATCCAGGTGAGCTTAAAAAAGGTTTAGATTTGTTAGCTAAAGGTAAGAAAGTTGACTACGAAGGTGCAACTGGAGTTACTTTTACTAGCGTCGGTGAAGCTGAAGGTTCTTTCTTAGAACAAGAAGTTAAAGGCGGAAAATTCAAAACTAAAAAACAAAGATAATTTTTTATCTTAAAAGAATTAAACCCCTAACATCTTTGATGTTGGGGGTTTTTTTTAAAAAAATAAATACTTATCTGCCATATATAAAGCCCAAGCTATTGCAGCACCTGTAATAATATATTTCATATCCTTATTTTATTTCTATTTTTTCAGGAAGTATACCTTTTGGCCTATATCTCATAATCAATAATAGACCTGCACCCATCATTAAAAACCTAAAATAAGGAACACTTTCAATTAAATGAACTTTCAAGAAATGAGTATCATCTAAACCTGATGTTGTTAAATTAACTAAATATAATCCAATTGGTGCTGACTCGATCCATAAAAACCAAACCACAAAACCTCCAAGAATTGCACCAAAATTATTGCCGCTACCTCCCACAATAACCATCACCCAAATTAAAAAAGTATATCTCATTGGTCTGTAACTCCCTGGGGTAAACAATCCATCTTGTGTTACTAGCATAGCTCCTGCAATTCCAACTATGGCTGAGCCTAAAACAAAAATTAGTAAATGTTGCTTAACAACATTTTTACCCATAGCATTAGCAGCTTCTTCATTGTCTCTAATAGCTCTCATCATTCTTCCCCAAGGAGAATAAAGAGCTTTCTGAGTTAAAATTAAAAGAATGATGACGACAACTAAAAATAAACCTGAGTAACAAAGTTTTACAAAAATTGAAGACCCCTCAATTACAAATTGGTTTAGAGCAGCTTGTCTCTCAGCAAAATCTGAAATTAAATTCAATTTACCTGAGTTAAATTTTTCTACTAAATTAATGAACCAATCTGTTTGTTGTAAATTTACCTCATAAGGTGCAGGACGTTTTAACCCAATTACATTTTTAACTCCTCTTGTCAACCAATCTTCATGTTTAATAATTGCAATGACAATTTCTGATATCAGTAGTGTTGCTATCGCTAAGTAATCAGCTCTCAAACCTAAAGCAACTTTACCTATTACAAAAGCTAATCCACCAGCAAATAAAGCTCCCACTATCCAAGAAAAAATAATAGGTAAACCAAAACCTCCTAAGAAACCAGTCTTTGCAGGATCTACCTCTTCAATTGCCTCAATTCCTGGCTCAGATACAAATCGTATTATGATAATTCCTAAAATTATAATTGCAGCAATAATATAAGTTCTAGTTTTCGATTTTTCGTATTTCTTTAAAACATATCGAACTGCTAGTACCATTCCTATAATAAGTAATAGACTAAATAAAATATTTAATCCTCCTGCACTCCAGGCATCTTGAACCGGATTTACAGAAATTAAAACTGCTGCTAATCCCCCTAAAGCTGTATAACCCATTATTCCAAAATTAATTAAACCAGCGTAGCCCCACTGAATATTGGCACCCATAGTCATTACAGCTGAAATTAAGCAAAGATTAAATATTGATAAAGCAATGTTCCAAGATTGAAATATACCAACAAGAATAATCAATCCCATCATGATGCTGTAAGCTGCAATTACATTTAAATTCTTTCTCACAGTACCTTCCCTTTAAATATTCCAGATGGTCGATATAACAATACAATTACTAATATAGAGAATGATACTGCAAACTTATAATCAGTTGAGAGTAATTGAATTAAACCATCTGGTTCCATACTCTCAGGTAAAACGTACATAAAAAATTTCTTATAGGCGTAGGTCAAAAGTATTTCTGAAAAAGCAATTACATAGCCTCCCAAAAAAGCACCAAAAGGATTTCCTATTCCACCAACAATAGCTGCAGCAAATATTGGAAGCATATTATTAAAATATGTAAAAGGCTTAAAACTTTTATCTAAACCGTAGAGCGCACCTCCAATTGTTGCTAAAATTCCAGCTATAATCCAAGTTATCATTACTATTTTTTTTGGATCAATACCTGATAGTAATGCCAAATCTTCATTGTCAGAATAAGCCCTCATACTTTTCCCAGTTTTAGTTTTATTTAAAAACCAAAAAAGAGTTGAAACAAGAATAACAGTAACCAGGATTGTGATAACTTGAGTTGATTTTATAGCTAACCCTTCATTCAATCCAGTCATATCTTTAAACTCGCCAGCTCTAATTAAGAATTTTTCACCATCAAAAAACCTTCTATCAGATGGGCCTATTATTATTCTAACAACTGCTTGAGTTACAAACATTACACCTATGCTAACCATAGCTAATTGAACTGGAGGACTTTTATTTACTCTGTAATATTTAAAAACAAATTTATCAATTAGAAGCATATAACCTATCATAAAAATTATAGCAAAAGGAATTGCTAATAACGCTGTAGGCAATACTCCAAGACTAATGCCAACTGATTGAAAATACCAAGTAAATAAGATTGTAAACATTGTTCCAAAAGACATCATGTCTCCAGTAGCAAAGTTTGCAAATCTTAAAATTCCATAAATCAATGTTACAAAAATTGCTCCTAATGCTAATTGTGATCCATACGCAAGAGCTGGAATAAAAATGTAATTCAATAAAAGAATAATGGCATTTAAGAAATCCATACTAACCACCTAAAAAAGAGCTTCTTACTCTTGGATCATTTAATAATTCTTTTCCAGTTCCAGAGTAACGATTTTCACCTGTAACTAAAACGTAACCTCTGTCAGAAATGTTTAATGCCTGTTTTGCATTTTGTTCAACCATTAAGATCGCAACATTTGTTCTCTTTACTTTTATTACATGATCAAACAATTCATCCATCACTATTGGTGAAACACCTGCAGTTGGTTCATCCAACATTAGAACTGAGGGTTTAATCATTAATGCTCTACCAAGAGCAACCTGTTGTCTTTGTCCACCTGATAATTCTCCAACTAACTGACTTCTTTTTTCTCTTAATATTGGAAATAAATCGTAAATCTCGTTTATAATTGTTTTGTAGTCACTATTAATTAAAAAAGCTCCCATTTCTAAATTTTCTTCAACAGTCATACCTGCAAAAACATTTTTTGTTTGAGGAACAAATGAAATTCCCTCTTTTACTCGATCTTGAGGAGAAAGCTTTGAAATATCTTTTCCATTTATTATTACAGATCCTGATTTTAAATTTAACAAACCTAACATTGCTTTCATCGCTGTAGACTTTCCAGCTCCATTAGGTCCTAGAATTGAAACTATTTCTCCTTTTTCAACATTGACAGAACATGAATTAATTATATCTGGACCATTACCATATCCGCCTGTCATGTTATTGCCTTCAAAAAATGCCATTATTAATTATCCTTTAACTTTGAGCCTCTACCCAAATAACTTTCAATTACTTTTTCGTCTTTCTTTGCATCCTCAACAGAACCCTCAAAAAGAACTGATCCCTCAGCCATAACAATTACTGGATCACATAATCTCCCTATAAAGTCCATATCATGTTCAATCATACAAAAAGTATAACCTTTTTCTTTATTAAGTTTTTCAATAGCTGTTCCCAGATCTTTTAGTAAAGTTCTATTAACACCAGCACCTACTTCATCCAATAAGACTAATTTAGCATCAACCATCATTGTTCGACCTAGTTCTAATAATTTTTTTTGTCCTCCAGATAAATTTCCTGCAAGTTCATTTTTTAAATGACTTAAATTAAGAAAATCTACAACTTCTATAGCTTTTTCTTTAATTTGACTTTCTTCTTTTGCAACCAATGAAGGTTTTAATAAAGCATTCATTAATTTTTCTCCAGATTGATTTCCTGGAACCATCATTAAGTTTTCTAAAACAGATAAATTTGTAAACTCGTGTGCTATTTGGAAAGTTCTTAGCAGTCCTTTTGAAAATAACTCATAGGATGGAATATTAGTAATATTTTCATTATTAAACATAACGCTTCCAGCAGAAGATTTTAAATTTCCAGCGATTAGATTAAATAAAGTAGTTTTACCCGAACCATTAGGTCCAATAATACCTGTAATAGTTCCTTCCTTCACTTTAAGAGAACAATCTGATACTGCCGCTAATCCTCCAAAATATTTTGATAAATTATTAATTTCTAAAATATTTTTAGACATTAATTATTTGTTTAGTCTTTTATGAATACTATTTAAAGTACTTATTACAGATTTATAGACCCCATTTTTACTCATTTCTTTTAAACCTTGCTCATTTAATCCTTTTGGTGTTTGTGATTCTTTTACTAAATATTTTAAGTCTTTTTTTGAATTTACTACTGCATCTTCAGATAAGGCTAAAAATAATGAAGTAATATATTTTTGAGCATCTGATTTTTTGATACCTCTCTTGACCAACCATTCACTCATAACTTTTAACAATTCATAATACGATGCCATTATCCCAGACGTTGACCAAAAATTAATAGATAATTTTTCATTTTTTATTTCAATAGTAGATCCTATTTTATTAAAGAAATTTTTTACTTTTTTATTTGGTGGGAAAATTGGTACTGGTCCTTTTTTTAAAGAAATTGGAGGCAGTGGAATAGCTCTAATAATCATTACTTTTTTATTAATTTTTTTTTTTAACTCACTATGTTTAATTGATGAAATAAAGCTAATTACTAATTGATTATTTTTAAATTTGAGTTTTGGAATTATTTTTTTCCCTACTTCTGGTGTAACAGAAAGAAATATCCATTTTGAATTATCAATTATTTCTTGATTGTTTTTAGCAATTATAATTTTTTTATATTTTTTTTCTAATTTTTTCGAAAGATACTTATTTCTTGGTGATATATAAATATTGTTAATCTTTATTGAAGATTTAAAAATTCCCTCAATAACTGAAGATGCAATTTTACCAGTACCAATAAAACCTAAATTCATTTTAACTAATTAAATCTTTCAAAATATTTTAGTTTACTTTAAATAAAAAAAAACCCCCTCTTATTAAAAGAGGGGGTTTAAACTAATTAATTTTTTCTTTAGATAAATCTTCTAATTAGAATGATCTACCTACAGAGATTTTTCCACCAAACCCTGTAATTCCGTCAACTTTGATCTTCTTGTTTGCGTCATTAGAGTTTGTTTTTTCTGCTCCATCAAAGTCCATGTAATTGGCTTCGAGTCTGAAGAACATATCGTTAGCTAGATCTCCGTTATATCCAAATCCCGCAGATATACCTTCTAGAGTAGCATCACCGTAAGAACCGCCTGTAGCTAAGTTCTCTTTAGTTATCGCTTCAACTTCCATAAGTCCAACTTTGATGTAAAGATTTTCTGTTGCATTCAACATTACATAAGCAGTTGTTAAATCTTCGAAAGAAACTGCAACTGTGTTAGTTCTGCTTGTGTCATCAGAGTTACTAGGAGTCGCACCAGTATCGATTTGTACGTTCTCAGTAGTTTCTGAATCTAAAGAAGTAGGTACATAATCAACACCAAGTGATATTAGATCATTAATTCTTACTTCAGCAAAAACTGAACCAAAAGCAAAAGCTCCTTGAGCTTCATCTGAGTCTGCATTTTTGTTTACCGTTGTAGATGAACCGTTTGAAACGTGAGATCCAGAGAATACCTCGCTAGCACCATCCACTTCAAAAGCACCACCATTTAGAGTAACACCTATGTTTACTCCAGCCGAGTTAGCTACTGTAGAAAAACCAAACAGCATTAACGTCGCTAATAAAAATTTTTTCATAATTATCCCTTTTAGTTATTAATTAGTTTAAAAAATTTATGGGCAATTATTACCATTGTGCTCATTAATTGGAACTAAAATGAGTAAACTAGCGGCCATTCTGAGATAATTATTGAAAATGTTGCTAAATTACAACATTTTTATCAATTTTTTACCATCAAGAGTTGTTAGTTTTTACAAAAAAAAGAGCCTCTTAATCTTAACAATTCCCTTGAAAGTAAGCGATTCTCTACAAATGCCTTTCTTCCATGAAGCCAAAAATAATTGTTTGCAGCTATTATTGAACCAACTGGTAATTCAATTAATATTTTATTTTTACTCTGTTCCAGAGAGTCTGACAGATTTTGAAGAAAATTACCTTGCTTCATATTCTTCGGCTCAGGAAATTGATCTATGTAAGAAATTTGTGGTCTACCTTTATTATCTTTGAAAAATATAGGGTGTTCAACTTTATAGTCAATATTTTTACTTTTTGGAGAAGACCAAACAAAATTTTTTCTACCAACTGGATTTTTAAATAGCTCGTTACAATGTTCCCAATCATCTAAATGTAACATTATAGTTTGTCCTCCTTTAACATTTTTTTCCTCTATTTTTGTCATCAAAAGCCAATCTGTAGTTTCCTTAACATAAGTTCCATCTGTATGAAGATCCATATTTATATATGCTTTTCTCAAATATGAGTCACTATTATCTTCGTGTTTAACATGAAATCTTGCATAATATTTTCCGGCCATCGCATCATGATTAGGTGTTCCAACTAAATATGCTACTGCAGTTGATAATTTTACCAAAAATATATCATCAATTTTAGAAAAAATTTTATTTGGTTTTATAATAAAACATCCTTTTTTTCTATCTCTTAATATTTTATTCAATAATTTTGATAGTCTATTCTTAGTTAAATCATCTAAACTTTTAGCAATAGTAAATCTTGTAAAAGGTTTGTATTCTAGTGCGGTAATATCAAATTTATTAAATGGAAAAATTAGTTTATTTATAATCTCTTCACTAATACTAATTTCAACTATTCTCGAGGATTTCTTGTTTAAACTAATATTAAATCCATCAATTTTATCAATCATAAATAACTACTTAAAAGTGACAGTATGATAGCAGAGAAAAGAGTTGGGTAAACTAAATTTTTTTTAGTCAAATAAAAAACTGCAACAGATAAAATAACTACTATAAATCTAATTAAATAATCTATTTCAGATAAAGATCCTGATGGAAATATTACTATTCTTGCAATCAATGCTGCAAGAGTAGAATAGGCAAGGCAATTAAACCATCTAAACATTTTTGAATTTTCTTTAATCTTCTCTGCACTTATGACACCTAAAAATCTAGAGAGGTATGTTGCTAAAGATGTTACAATAATTACTATTATTATATTAGTTGCCACCTTTTTCTCCTATCAAAAAAGCAATTGTTCCTGCAATAAATCCTCCAAAGAGAATACACCATTCAGGAGTTAGAAAATAAAAAGCAGGACCTAAAATTGTTCCAAAAACTACTGACAAACTTATTTGTAAAGTTTTCATCGCACTAATTATCATGCAAATAAAATAAATTGGATTTATAATTGCTAAACCAACGAGTATATCTTTATTAAGAAAATCCGAAGCAACATAACCTATTACTGTTGAAAAAATTGCAACCGACCATGTGGCCGTACCGATTCCTATCCAAAAATCTATTCTACTCTCTTTTTTTATATTTTCATAATTATCCTTCATAATTAGCCATGATGAGACAGCAATAAAATGACAAGATAGATAATATTTCCATCTAGGTTGATTTTCGTGCATCAATAATGGCATCAATGCTACAGTCATCGGATATAATCTTGCATTAACCAACCACACAGCTATAAAAATATTTATTAAAGATGCCCCAATCAACATTGATTCTGCCATTACTAATGAACCGGGTAATGCGTAAGTCAAAAAAGTAGAAAAAATACTTTCTTGAATTGAAAAACCTAAATTTTTTAGTAAGGCACCTATTGCAACAAAACTTGCACCTAGTGCAATTGCTGGACTCCCAACACCTTTTATAGATTTAAATCCTTTTAAAAAATATTTACTATCTATCATTAGCCACCTAAGAATAGGCGACCAACATCTTGATTATTTAATAGGTCATCTCCTTTTCCAGCAATTGCTGTTTGACCTGAAACAAGAACATAACCTATATCTGCAAACTCTAGACCTTTCTTTGCATTTTGTTCAACTAATATGATTGTTTTTTTTTCATTTAGTTGAAGATCTCTTAAAATTTCAAATACCATATCTATATATCTTGGCTCTAACCCAATTGAAGGTTCATCTACTAATAATACTGAGGGTTTCATAACCAATGCTCTTGAAATTTCTAATAATCTCCTCTCTCCTCCTGAAAGTACTTTAGCAGGCTGATTTCTTCTATTTCTCAATCTTTCATATTTTTCAAAAATTCTTTCAGCTTCTTGATATGATTCCTCTGTTTTTTCTTTTATAAATCCACCCATTAATAGATTTTCCTCTACTGTCATGTCTGGAAATACTGAATTGTCTTGTAGTATATAGGCTATTCCAACAGATTTTAATTTTTCGGCTGGTGATAGGTTTGTGATCTCTTTTCCATCAATCTCTATTTGTCCAGAGAATATATTTGTAAAACCATAAATAGAGTGAAGTATAGTAGATTTACCTGCACCATTTGGACCAATTAAACAAAGTGATTGTGCTTTACTTACAAAAAGATCAAAATTATGTAAAATTTCCATTTTTCCATAACCAGCATTCATATTCTTAATTGTAAGATGAACATTGTTTGGTGAAAGTTTTTTTAAATCTTCTGGACCTGGAGCTTTTCCTAAAACTTCATATTGATTAGACATTATTGTGCCCCTAAATACGCATCTATAACACGTTTATCATTTTTAATTTCATCTGGTGTTCCATTGGCAAGCATCTTTCCATGAGCTAAACAATAAATGCTCTCTGCTAATTGCATTATAACTCTCATATTGTGTTCAATAACTAAAAGGGTTATTCCAAAATCTTGGTTTACTTTTATTAATCTATTTATAATTCCATTGATTAATACTGGGTTTATCCCTGCTGTAGGTTCATCTAATAAAAGCATTTCTGGTTCATTCATTAAAGCCATTGCTAGCTCCAATAATTTTTGTTGACCAAATGACAAGTCACCAGCTCTTAATTTTCTTTTTTGGTAAAGTCCTACAAAGTTCAAAAGATTTTCTGCTTTTTCTGTTAAATCTTTTGGAATTTTAGAGAATATTTTTAATATACTTTCATCACTTCCTTTGTGACTGATAAGCATATTATCTACACAGTTTAGTTTTCCATAAATTCTAGTTTGTTGGAAAGTTCTTAGTAATCCAAGTTTAGCAATTACTGGAACAGGTAATTCAGATACTTCTTTACCATTAAATTTAATAGAACCATTATCTATTGGATAAGTACCAACAATTGAATTAAATAAAGTTGTTTTTCCTGAACCATTTGGACCAATTAATCCAAATATTTTTCCTTTTTCTACAGACATGGAAATATCTACATTAGCTTTTACTCCACCAAAAGATTTGCTTACATTATTTACTTCTAAAATACTCATTTTAATTCCACCTGTGCTTTTCGGTCTGCTTCATCTACCACTTCACCAAATCTCTCTGGATATTTTTCTCTTAACCATCCCATAATTCCCTCTGGGAAATAAATTACTATAACAACTATTAAAACCCCTAAAGCAACGTACTGCCATCCTAAAAAAAAAGTCCAAAAACCTTCTTTAAAAATATGAAATACTGTTGCTCCAATTACTGGACCCCATAGGGTTCCTTTGCCTCCTAAGATTGCCATTAAGACCATGAACACACCCATCTCTCTTCCATCAAAAGCAACATCAGTTGAGTCAATATATCCAACTAAACCTCCCATTATTCCACCAGCTAATCCACAAAAAAAAGCAGATATCATCCAACCAATAATTTTATATTTCATTGTTTGAATACCCATAGCTTCCGCTTTATCTTCATTATCTCTAATCGCATTTAAAATTAATTTAAATCTTGTAGAATAAACTGCTCTCACGGCAATGAACGTAAGCACCAAGGCAGTAAAACTTAACAAATAAAAAAATTCACCTCTGGCTTCCAAACCACCAACATTGGGAAATGGTGGTGTGGTGAAACCTTGTCCTGCTCCAATAATTTCTATACCACCAGAAATTTCTCCTGCGGCAACTCCTAAACCTAATGTACAAATCGCAAAATAATGACCTCTTAATCCTAAAATTGCATAGCCAATCAACCCAGCAACTATTGTCGGTATCACTGCTGCAACTACGAGTCCAACTGCCATACCTTGAAAAAACTGAGATGGAGTGTGAACAAATGTTTTTTCTCCACCACTTTCAGTCCATTCTGCTAAAGGAAAAAACATTCCAACTTGTACTGAGGCACATAAATACATTCCTAAACCATAAAAAAGAATATTTCCAAAAGAGTTATAACCCATTTCCCCACCTTGAATATTCCAAGTAATAGCAAGAATAATTAGAACACATAGAATTGATAATTGGACTTTAAAAGCAGGAAATATAAACGGTGCAGCTAATCCAAATATTAGTATTAAAGCGTATAAAATGTAATTTTTATTCATTATTTCAAATATTCTCTTTTTCTTGATAGTTTAAATCTTCGGTAAACTAAAATTAAAACTAATAATAAAAACACTGCACCAATTCTAAATTCTGTTCCCAATAGATAATCTGCGAACTCTTCAAAAACTCCTAATCCCATGCCTGACATTGCAACACCAGGCAAGTTTCCTAAACCTGCAACTATAACAATCATAAAAGATCTAATTGTGTATGGTAATCCCATGTAAGGATGAATAGTAAATGTAATTGATATTAACGCTCCAGCAACACCACATAGAGCAGCATTAATTCCAAAAGTAGCTGCATAAACTTTTTCTGTATCTACACCTAAAATTTTTGCAGCTCTTGCATTTTGAGCAGTTGCTCTAATTGCACGACCAAGCTTAGATTTTTTCATATAAATTACTAAACAAATCGCAAACACAATACTAACAAAAGCAGAAAATATTTTTGAATTTGGTAAGACAACATTGCTATCGAACAAAAAAGTAGTTCCATAGCCAGAATTTGCCAAAACAACGTCAGCACCAAATGCAAAGTTCATCAGCTGCATGAATAAAATACTTATTCCAAAAGTAGCAAGGATTGAGATAAATAAATCTCTATCTACAACTTTATTGATTACTAATTTATAAATTCCAACCCCAACAAAATACATTATGATTGGTGATGCAATTACTCCCCATGCAGGATGTATTCCATACAGATACATGAAGTAAGCAATGTATCCTCCAAGAATAACTAAATCACCTTGAGCAATATTTATGATATTCATGACTCCCCATTGCAAAGCCATTCCATAAGCTATCAATGCAAAAAGTACTCCCAAAAGAACTCCATCCAAACATGCTTGAATGGTAATCATCGGATATTGAAAAACCATGAAATCCATAATATGCCCCTAAAAAAAATACCCCCTAGAATTTAGGGGGTATTTATAGATTTGTTATTATCTTTCAGACCACTTAGGAATTGGATGTATCAACTTAGCTGAAGCCCATTTAAGTGGAGCTACAACTTTGTTTTCACATTTCCCAGCGCCATCACACATAACTTGGAAAAGCACCATAGGCTTATCAACATTTTGACCACCTGGTGCAAATTTTATATTTCCATAGAATGTTTGCATATTAGTTGCTGCAAGAGCATCTCTTACTTTCTTTTGATCAAAAGAATTAGCTCTTTCAAAAGCATCTTTAAAAACTAACAATGCCGCTGAAGACTCAGCTGATTGATAAGGCGGATCATATCCAAACTCTTTTTGGAAATCTGCCGCATACGTCATACCATCTTTAAAGAAATTATCTTTATACGTTAATGTCTTATGCCATTGAGATGCACAAAGAGCATACTGAGAATTTTTACCATGTTGTTTTGATAATTTCGCAGCATCACAGTGTGTCATCGCTAGCATTGGAACATCTACTTTCATTTCAGCAATTTGTCTGATTGCCGTTAATGCTCCTTTTGTATGACCTGATACAACTAGAACATCTGGCTTCATTTGTTTCACTTTAACTAATGTAGCTGCCATATCATTAAGTTCTTTTGGAAGCTTATCATCGATTATAATTTCAGATCCAGTTTCTTTAGCTGCATCTAAAATACCTAATCTTACGTCTTGTGAAAATGCATCTTGTTCAAACGCTTGAGCAATTCTTACACCTTTTCCACCATTTAACTCTACAGCTGTTCTAATAGCTACATCAAGATATAAGTTAGCTGGAGCTAGAACCGCAAATAGATATTTGTAACCTTTTGTAAACAAAGATCTAGAAGCACCATTTGCTTCAACCATTGGTACACCATATTTTTCTGTTACAGGTGCTATTGCTTTAGTTAAACCTGAACTATAAGGTCCAAGCATAAACTCAACTCCATCTTGTGAAATAAGTCTTTCTGCTAATTGAGCTGCTCTTTTTGGGTTTGATTCATCATCGTAATAAATGATTTCAAACTTATAAGTTTTTCCACCAACTTTAACACCACCCATGCTATTTATTCTATCAACAGCCATGTTATAACCGTTTTGTGTATGAACACCATTAGATGAATATTTTCCAGTTAATGAAATAGCAGCACCTAAAACAATCTTATCTCCAACCACTTTTGCAAATGAGACAACTGAAGTTGAAAGTAGAATTGCTACTGCAGAAATAAAACTCAAGATTATTTTATTTATTTTCATTTTATTTCCTTCTTTTATTAATTAATTAATTTCTAATTAAATAAATAAATTTTAATTATTGCAAGAGGCAAAAACTACTTAGGACATATCTTAATATTGTTGTGTAACAATAATAATAACTGCAATGATAACTAAAACACTCGCTGAGATTGTATTAATTGTTTTTGGATTTGCTTTAATCCATTGAATAAGTTTCTGCGCTAACAATGCATAACCAATTAATGAAATAAAATCTAAAACAACATAAGTAGTTATTAAGATAAAGAATTGCACATAATAATTATTATTAAAGTCGATAAATTGTGGAAATATTAAAGGAAAAAATAACCAAGCCTTAGGACTTGTGCCTGCAACTAAAAAACCATCTTTATAAAAAGAAAAAATACTTTTCGTACTTATTTTTTTAGAATTTATATTTTTTGGAGAAGAGTTGTACACATCATAGGCTAAATACATTAAATAAATAACTCCTATCCACTTGAAAAAATTTAAAAAACTAGGATTATCTGATAAAAAAGTTCCTATAAAAAAAATTACTAAAGTAGCTTGAAATAAGTTTGCAGTAATATCTCCTAAAGCAGTCCAAACACAATTTTTAATGCCATAATTCATCGAATAAGAGATAATTACTATTCTTGGTGTACCTGGTGTAATGAACAAAAAAATTATTATCTGTAAAAAAAGAATAAAATCTAGGGGGAGCATAAAAAAAAAGATAGTCCTTAAAAACCGGGAGCTAAAGATGGCTAAGAAGGACTATCAAATACAATATATCAGATCTTAAAAAAAATGCATTATTGTTTTTTTTCAAATATAAAGGATTTATGAAAAAAAAAGGTCACAGGCCAGTCACCAAGGTCAAAAATCCTGAGCCAAATCTTGAAGATCCAGATTGGGTCATCTGGGCAGCCTGGGCGGATAGGATCACTTTTGAGGAAATTAAAAAAAAAACTGGGTATCAAGAATCTGATGTAATTAAGATTATGAGAAAATCACTTAAACCATCATCATTTAGATTATGGAGAAAAAGAGTTCATCAAAAGAGTATTAAACACAGAAAAAAATTTGAATATTCAAGAAAACAAATTACTAGTAAAATAAAAAAAGGTGATTATTTATAAGTTATGAAAAAAATAACAATCTATACTGGTCCTTTATGTAATTATTGTGATGCTGCTAAAAGATTATTAACTAGAAACAACGCTCCTTATAATGAAATTAATATTGCAATGGTGAATGGCGCAATGGATGAAATGATTAAGAAAGCAAATGGAAAAAGAACAATACCACAAATTTTTTTTGATGATCAACATATTGGTGGTTATGATGAGGTAAGAGCTTTAGAAAAAGAAAATAAACTTCAAGATCTACTCAAATAAATTTTATTTAGGTTTAAAAGTTAAACAAATACCATTATTACAATATCTTTTGCCTGTAGGTTGTGGACCATCATCAAATATATGACCGTGGTGTGCATTACAATTTTTACAATGATATTCTGTTCGAGCATAACCTAGTAAATGATCTGTTTTTGTTTCAAAAACTTCAGGTAATGATTGAAAAAATGATGGCCAACCTGATCCACTTTCGTATTTTGTTTTAGATTCAAATAATTTTATTCCACAATTAGCGCAATGATAACTTCCTTCTCGCTTTTCATTGTTTAATTCACTGGTACCAGGTGGTTCAGTTCCATCTTCAAACATTACTAATTGTTGTTCGGCTGTAAGATTTGTATTTTTTTTACTCATTAATTATAATAATTTAGCACATGATTGGTGCAAAATAGAGTGTAATTCAACAAGTTTTTCAAAATCTTTGTTATATCCGCCACCCAAAACACCACAAAGAGGAACACCCTTAGAAAAAAAATTTTCTGTAACAATTTCGTCTCTTTCTCTTATTCCTTCATCTGAAACTTTTAATTTACCTAAACGATCATTAAAATGAATATCAACACCAGCTATATAAAAAACATAATCAAAGTTTTCTTGATTTAATTGATTTAAATAAAACTTAAGTATTTTTATATATTGTTTATCTTCTGTATTGTCTTCCAACTCAACATCAAGATCACTTATAGATTTTTTTGCAGGATAATTTGATTTCGAATGCATACTAAAAGTAAAAACATTTTTATTATCTTTAAAAATATCAGCATTTCCATTTCCTTGATGAACATCTAAATCTACAATTAAAATTCTTCCAGCAAGACCTCTTTCAAGTAAATATTGAGCAGCTACAGCAACATCATTAAAAACACAATAGCCTGCACCACCTTCAAAATTTGCATGATGACTTCCGCCAGCAGTATTGCATGCTATACCGTTGTTGATTGCGAGTTTAGAGGCTAGGACTGTTCCGCCTGTTGCCACTAAAGATCTTTGAATGACACTATCAACCAGTGGAAAACCGATTTTTTTAATCGTAT
>CACDMG010000008.1 GCA_902553845.1 uncultured Pelagibacteraceae bacterium | reverse complement strand
TTTTGAGAAAAGAAAGCTTGCTGAACAAAGGGCAACAAAAAGATTAAAAGAAGATGTAGAGAGTAAGGAAAAAAAATTTAAATCTGGATCAAAAAAAAGGGAGGTAAAACTCACTGTTTCAAGAGCTTTAAGTGATGAAATAGAGGCTCGTCAAAGAAGTTTGGCTTCAGTCAAAAGAGCGAGAGAAAAGGAGAACAAGAATGCACTTAAAAATGAAAACAAAGAAAATTTACAGCAAATAAAAAGAGATATAAATATACCAGAGGCAATTACAGTAAGAGAGTTAGCCAACAGAATGGCTGAGCAATCTAGTAATGTAATTAAACATCTTTTTGGGATGGGAGTGACGGTGACTATAAATCAAACATTAGCTGCAGATACAGCAGAATATCTTGTTAAAGAATTTGGACACAATCCTATACGTGAAGAAAAAGCTGAGGAAATAATACAAAAGATAAAAGCATCAAGATCAGAAAATTTAAAAAATAGACCACCAATTATTACAGTAATGGGTCATGTAGATCATGGCAAAACATCTGTTCTAGACGTTTTAAGAAGTGCAAATGTTGTTGCAGGAGAGTTTGGAGGAATTACACAACATATAGGAGCTTATCAAATTGAAAATGATTCTAATAAATTAACCTTTATTGATACGCCAGGCCATGCTGCTTTTACGGAAATGAGAGCTAGAGGATCTAAATTGACTGATATCGTAGTTCTTGTAGTTGCTGCTGATGATGGAGTGAAACCTCAAACAGTTGAGTCAATTAAACATGCAAAAGCTGCAAATGTACCAATAGTTGTTGCTATTAACAAATGTGATTTACAAGAGGCAGATCCTCAAAAAATTAAAAATCAATTACTTGAACATGAGTTAATTGCTGAAGATTTATCAGGAGATACTTTAATGGTTGAAATCTCAGCTAAAACAAAAATGAATCTTGATAAACTTATCGAAGCAATTATTTTGCAGGCTGAAATTTTAGATTTGAAAACAGATTTTGACTCAAAAGCTACCGGAGTTGTTTTAGAATCAAAAATTGATACTGGAAGAGGTCCAGTTGCAACTATAATTGTAACAAACGGAACTTTAAAAAGAGGAGATTTTTTTGTTAGTGGACTTAGATGGGGTAAAATAAGAGCAATAATTAATGATAAAGGAAAAAATATTGATGAGGCTCCCCCTTCAACTCCAGTAGAAGTTTTAGGTATTAATGGTGCAGCAAAATCTGGGGATGATTTTCTAGTACTTGATACGGAAAAAGAGGCAAAAACTTTGAGTGAAAATAGAGCTGAAGAAAATAAAGAGAATAAAAATCCTTTATCATTTGCAAGTCAAGAGTCAGCTTTTACTGACAAGCAATCAAATGAACTAAATTTGATAGTTAAATCAGATGTTCATGGATCTTCTGAAGCAATTAAGAATGCAATAAATCAAATTAAACATGACGAAGTAAAACCTAAAATAATTTTAGCAGATATTGGAATGGTAACTGAAACAGATGTCACATTAGCAAAGGCTTCAAATGCAGTTTTGATTGCATTTAATGTTAAGCCAAGTAAAGAAGCAAAAAAGCTAGCTGAAAATGAAAACATTAAAATTTCTTCATATAACATAATTTATGAAGCTCTAGATTATATCAAAAAAAGAATGTCAGGATTATTATCACCAGATGTTCAGGAAACAATTACAGGAACAGCTCAAATTTTAGAAATATTTAAGGTATCCAATGCTGGAAAAGTGGCTGGATCTAAAGTGGTGGAAGGAGAAATTTTAAGTACTTCCAACGTTAGAGTTATAAGAGATGGAACAATCATTCATACTGGAAAAATTGGGACAATATTTAGAGAAAAAAATCAAGTAAAACAGGTCAGTAATGGTCAAGAGTGTGGAATTACGGTAAAAGATTATATGGATTTTCAAAAAAACGATACTATAGAGGCATTTAGTATTACATCAAAAGAGAGAACAATATAATGACAGACAGAATAGGAAAACCAATGTCCCAAAGGCAGTTAAGAGTTGGTGAAATGATAAAACAATCTTTGAGTATGATTTTTATAAGAAATGAAGCTAAGGTGCCGAATTTAGAAACTAATATGATTACAGTTACGGAAGTAAAAATGAGTCAAGATTTAAAAATTGCGAAAGCATATGTTTTACCACTCGGTGGAAAGGATGCTGATGAAGTTATTGAGAAATTAAAAGAATATTCTTTTTTAATTAGAAAAATTTTATCTAAAAAGGTTATTGTAAAATTTTTACCAAAACTGCTTTTTAGAAAAGATGAGTCTTTTGAATATGCTGAAAAAATTGAAAATTTGATAAAACAAACAAATAAATAATAGGAAAATAAAATATGAACAAAAAAATAAAAGAATTAGCAATCCACGATAAGGATACTGGATCATCTGAAATCCAAATAGCGTTATTAACTGAGAAAATTGAAAGTCTTTCGAAGCATATAAAACAGTTTAAAAAGGATAAACATTCATCCGTTGGATTGTTAAAAGCAGTTAATAGAAGAAAAAAATTGTTAGAATATCTTAAAAGAAACAAGATGGATTCTTACAAAAATGTACTGTCGAAATTGAATTTGAGAAAATAAAAGTCAAAATAGATAGAACGTAATGGAACGAAATGAACGAAACGAAATGGAAATGAAATGTTTAAAGTATATAAGAAGGAAATTGAAGTAGCAGGAAAAAAGATAAGTTTAGAAACAGGAAAAGTAGCAAGACAGGCAGACGGTGCAATAATCGCAACATGTGGTGAAACAGTCGTTTTAGCAACAGTAGTGGGAGCAAAAAAAGTGAATCCTGATATGGATTACTTTCCCTTGTCAGTCAATTACCAGGAAAAATATTATGCAGCTGGAAAAATTCCAGGTGGATATTTTAAAAGAGAAGCAAGACCAACTGAAAGCGAGACATTAATCTCTAGATTAATTGATAGACCGATAAGACCATTATTTCCTGATGAATTTAAAAATGAAGTTCAACTATTACCCACTGTTATATCTTATGATAAGGAAAATGAGGCTGACATTTTGTCAATCATAGCTTCATCAGCAGCATTGGCTATATCAGGAATGCCATTTATGGGTCCAGTAGGGGCTTCTAGGGTAGGTTATATTGATGGTAAATACGTTTTAAATCCATCTAAATCAGAATTAGAAAAATCAAAATTAGATTTAGTTGTAGCAGGTACCAAAGATGCTGTACTTATGGTTGAGTCTGAAGCTAGTGGTTTAACAGAGGAAGAAATGTTGAATGCGGTAAAATTTGGTCACGAAGGCTTTGTTCCTGTGATCAAGATTATAGAGGAGCTTGCTAAAGAATGTAGAAAACCAGAGTGGGCTGTTGAAAAAAAGGATTTATCTGAAGTAAAGAAAAAACTTGAAGAAACGTTTACTAAGGATCTTAAAAAAGCTTTTGCAACGAGAGATAAACAAGATAGATCTAATCAAATTTCTGAAATTACTGATAAAGCTAAAAAACTTTATGAGGAAGATGAGAGTTATACAGATCTTGATGTAAATTCTGAACTTAAAAATCTTGAAAAAACAATTGTAAGAACTGACATTTTAAAAAATAAAAATAGAATTGATGGTAGAGGATTATCTGATGTCAGACCTATTTCTTGTGAGGTTGGTATTTTGCCAAGAACTCATGGTTCTGCTTTATTCACTAGAGGAGAAACACAAGCAATTGTAACTGCTACATTAGGTACATCTGATGATGAACAAAGAATTGAAAGCTTAGATGGATTACAACGAGAAAGATTTATGCTTCACTATAATTTTCCTCCATTTTCAGTTGGTGAAACTGGAAGAATTGGAACTGGTAGAAGAGAAATAGGACATGGTAAATTAGCTTGGAGAGCAATTCATTCTTCACTTCCATCAAAAGAGGTGTTTCCATATACTTTTAGAGTTGTTTCTGAGATTACTGAGTCTAACGGTTCATCTTCAATGGCTACTGTTTGTGGAACATCGCTTGCCTTAATGGATGCGGGAGTGCCTATCAAAGAGCCAGTTGCTGGTATAGCAATGGGTTTAATTAAAGAAGGTGACGAATTTAGTGTTCTGTCAGATATTTTAGGTGATGAAGATCATCTAGGTGATATGGACTTTAAAGTTGCTGGAACCAAAGACGGGATTACTTCTCTTCAAATGGATATAAAAATTACAGGAATTACTTTTGAAATTATGGAACAGGCATTAAGTCAAGCAAAAGAGGGAAGAGTTCATATCCTTGGAGAAATGAATAAAGCATTGTCCGCTTCAAGATCTGATGTTGGAAAACATACTCCAAAAATGGAAAAAATTAATGTTGATAAAAAAGATATAGCAGCTGTTATTGGAAAAGGTGGAGCAACGATCAGAGAGATTGTTGAAAAGTCAGGTGCAAAAGTAGATGTGAATGATGAAGGAATTGTAACTGTTGCTGCACCAGATGAAGAGTCTCGGAATATTGCTTTGCAAATGATTAAAGATATCACGGCGAAAGCTGAATTAAATAAAATTTATTCAGGTAAAGTAATGAAAATTATGGAGTTTGGTGCATTTGTTAATTTTTTAGGAAAACAGGATGGACTTGTTCATATTTCAGAACTTGCAGATAAAAGAGTAGCTAAAGTTACTGATGTCGTCAAAGAAGGTGACGAAGTAAAAGTTAAAGTAATAGGTTTTGATAGAGGTAAAGTTAAACTCTCTATGAAACAAGCTAATGAATGATAGCTTAAAAAAATGCTTTTAAATGAGTTAATTCAAGAAGAAAAAAAAAATAATAGGAAACTTTATTCATCTGGACCATACTGGAAAAATAAAAATAGCCGAGCAATTTTAGAAATTAAAAAAAAAGGTATAGATGATTTTAGAGGATTATCAGCAGGTATAGGGAGTTCATATTCTGATAATTTAATTCTTGATATTAGAAATGAATATAATTTAAAGGGAAGAATAGTTGGAAAATTATTTTCACTACCTTTTCTTAAAAAAATTTTTGATACACAGTTAAGAGTAACAAAAAATCATATTGAGTCATTCTTAAATACTCAATCAATAGTTTTTAAAAATGACAAAAAAGTTATTGATTTACTTAATAAATATAAATTTGAAAATACTACTGAATTTGGATGTATTCAGAAATTCAATTTTATGAGTAGAGAATACTCTACTCATTATATGGTTATGGCTGACAGGATAGAAAATTTATCTAATTTTTTTAACTTTAAATCTATAAAAAGTTTTTTTGAAATAGGAGGTGGTTTTGGGGCCAATATTCATTTTTTGGTTACCAATTTCCCTAACATAAAAAAAATTTTATATTTAGATACAGTTCCAAATATTTATATTGGAACTGAGTATTTGAGAAAACATTTTAAAAATAAAGTTAAAGATTATATTTCATTAAAAAATTTGGATAAGATAGAATTTTCGAATAATGATGATTTAGAAATTCTTTGTATTCCTCCATGGGAAATTGAAAAAGTTAATGTAGATATAGATCATTTTCATAATGCAGCTAGTTTTGTTGAGATGCCAAAAGAAGTTATTAATAATTACTGTAAATATATTAAAAAATTTAATACCAAGGAGATTTCATTAATTTCATATGAAAATTTTAATCTTAAAACTACTTTTGATCCTGAAAGCTTAAACGATTTTTTTGACCAAAGACTAAAGATTTCTTGGATAGATGGTTTAATTAAACATTACAATAAAAAGTCAATCTACCTTACTTCAGTTTAATTAGGTAATATTTTTTGGATCTGGCATACCTACTTTGTTATATCCTGCATCAACATAGTGGATTTCTCCAGTAACACCATTTGCTAGTTCACTTAAAAGATATAATGCAGAATTTCCAACATCATGGATATCAACATTTCTTTTTAAAAAAGAATGATCTTCATTCCATTTATAAAGGAATTTTGCATCTCCAATCGCAGAGGCTGCTAAAGTTTTGATTGGACCTGCGCTAATTGCATTAACTCTCATACCTTTAGCACCTAAATCCCTAGCTAAATATTTTACACTTGCCTCAAGAGCTGATTTACAAACTCCCATTACATTATAATTTGGAATTGCTTTTGTGGACTCGTAGGTTAATGTAAGAAGATTTCCACCTTGTTTCATTACTTTTGATGCTTCTTTCGCTACTTCAGTAAATGAAAAACATGAAATCAACATACTTCTTAAAAAATTCTCTCTGGTAGTATTTAAATATTCACCCGTTAATTCTGATTTATCTGAAAAAGCAACTGCGTGAACAACGAAATCAATTTCTCCCCATTGAGATTTAATATCTTTAAATAATTTGATCACTTCTTCTTTTTTTTCAACATCACAGCTAAATGTAACTTTTGAATTTAATTTTTCAGCAAGAGGAATTACTCTTTTCTTTAAAGCATCGCCTAAATAAGTAAAAGCAAGTTCAGCACCTGCTTCAGCTAGTTTTTGAGATATACCCCAGGCAATAGATCTCTCATTAGCAACACCCATGATTAACCCTTTTTTTCCTTTCATTAAACTCATAATTTAAACCTTCTCAAAAATTAAAGCTGCATTAGTTCCACCAAAACCAAAACTATTGGACATTACTGTATTTAAAGTCGCACCTGTTTCAGTTTTTGAAATTATAGGAAATTTTTTAGCCTCATCATCCATATCAGAAATATTTGCAGATCCTGCAATAAAATTATTTTTCATCATAATTAAACAATATATAGCTTCATGCACAGAAGCAGCACCTAAAGGATGTCCTGAAAGAGATTTTGTTGAACTTATTTTTGGAATATTGTCTCCAAAAGTATTTTTAACAGCATTTAGTTCTGTAATATCTCCTACTGGAGTAGAGGTTCCGTGAGTATTGATATAATCAATTTTATTTTTAGCTGTTGCCATTGCCATTTGCATACATCTTACCGCTCCTTCACCAGATGGTGCTACCATATCGTATCCATCTGAAGTTGCTCCATAACCAGTTAATTCTGCGTATATTTTAGCTCCTCTAGCTTTAGCGTGTTCATATTCTTCAAGTACCAAAACTCCACCACCACCAGCGATTACAAATCCATCTCTAGTTTTGTCGTAAGCTCTTGATGCAGTCTCTGGTGTGTCATTATATTTTGAAGATAGAGCAGTCATCGCATCAAACATTGCAGTCATCGCCCAATGAATTTCTTCACTACCACCAGCAAATACAACATCTTGTTTACCCATTTGGATCAATTCCATTGAGTTTCCAATGCAGTGCCCACTAGTTGCACATGCAGAACTCATTGTATAGTTAGTACCTTTTATTTTAAAGGGCACAGCAAGTGTTGCGGAAGCTGTACTTGCCATTGTTCTTGGTACAATAAACGGTCCCATTAATTTTGGAGTTTTAGCTCTAGTTTTATCCGCAGCTAAAATTACATTTTCGATTGATGGACCACCAGAACCCATTACAATTCCGGTCTTAAAATTACTTACTTCTTTTTCTTCTAAGCCAGAATCTTTGATAGCTTCTTTCATTGCAATATAATTGTAAGCTGATCCTGAACCCATAAATCTTATTGTTTTTCTATCAACATGATCTTCAAGTTTAATATTAGGTTTCCCGTGAACATGGCTTTTGAGATTATGTTCTTTGTATTCTTCTGAAAAAGTAATACCTGATTTTGAGTTTAAAAGTGATTGATGAACTTCTTCCTGATTATTTCCAAGGCAAGATACAATACCTAAACCTGTAATTACAACTCTTCTCATTATTTAAATAAACCTACTTTTAAACTTTCTGCTGAATAAATTTTTTTTTCATCAGCTAAAACAATTCCATTAGCTAGACCAACAGTTGTTCCACCAGGAGACATAATTTTTTTCATATCAATTTTATATGTCACTAATTTTACATTTTGTAATACTTCACCCGTGAACTTCACTGTTCCAACCCCTAGCGCCCTTCCTTTTCCAGGGTTGCCAATCCAACCCAAATAAAACCCAACTAGCTGCCACATAGCATCAAGCCCAAGGCAACCTGGCATCACTGGGTCTTCTTTAAAATGACAATCAAAGAACCATAGATCCTTTTTAATGTCTAATTCAGCCTTTAATGACCCTTTTTTAAAAGCTCCATTATTTTCATTAATTTCGGTAATTCTATCAAACATAAGCATTGGAGGAAGTGGTAATTTTGCATTTCCAGACCCAAAAAGTCCTCCATTTCCGCAATTTATTAGCTCATCATATGTGTAGGAGCTTTTTTTCATAAAATTTGACAACCGTTCTACTTGATTTTGCAAAAATATAATATACATAAAGTTTAGAATTATTATAATTTATAATGTCAAAAAATAGCGAATTTATTGATAAATTGCGATTGTCAGGTCTAAGGCCAACAAAACAAAGGCTTAAAATTTGTGAAGTTTTGTTTGACAGAGAAAAAACCTTTCATTTTACCATCAATGATTTAGCAAAAAATATTTCAGATAAGATTGGTGAAAAGATATCCTTAGCTACAGTTTATAATACCGTACACGCATTTAAAAACAAAGGATACCTAAAAGAAATCTCTGTAAATAGTCATAAAAGTTATTTTGATACCAACATAACAAATCATCATCATTTCTTTGATCAAGATACAAATCAATTAATTGATTGTGATGAGGATGTAATAGAAAATTTAAAAGTAAAAAAAAATATTACTGGTAAAAAAATTAGTTCAATTGAAGTATTAATTAAAGTTGCAACTGATAATCAAAATCAAAAATAATTCAATAATATCAATATTTTAAATACTACATTATAATTATTCTAAACTATTGACATCTTAATTTTTGAGGTTATATACTCAATATTATCAATTAAGGAGATCAGAATGTCATTAAAAGGAACTAAAACAGAAGAAAACTTAAAGGCAGCATTTGCTGGAGAAAGTCAAGCGAATAGAAGATATTTATATTTTGCTCAAAAAGCTGATATTGAAGGTTACAACGATGTTGCTACAGTTTTTAGATCAACTGCTGAAGGGGAAACAGGTCATGCTCATGGACATTTAGAGTATTTAGAACAAGTAGGTGATCCAGCAACTGGTAAGCCAATAGGTGAAACTAAAGCAAATTTAGAGTCAGCAGTAGCTGGTGAAACACATGAATATACAGACATGTATCCAGGTATGGCAAAAACTGCAAGAGAAGAAGGATTTGAAGAAATTGCTGATTGGTTTGAAACATTAGCAAAAGCTGAAAAATCTCACGCTGGTAAATTCCAAAAAACTTTAGAATCTATTAGCTAATCAAATTCATTAGTGGGCATATGCTGCCCACTAAATTTTTAAATAAATTATCAAATATGAGTAAAGAAGGTAGTACAGAAGCTCCTATACGCCACCCATTAAACTTTGAACATCCAGATTTTTTAGATCCAAAAAAATTAGATGATGAAATGAGAAGAGTTTTTGACATTTGTCATGGATGTAGAAGGTGTTTTAATCTTTGTGACTCTTTCCCAAAACTTTTTGATATGATTGATGAATCAAAAAATGAGGACGTAGAAAGTTTATCAAGTGATCAATTTGCACCTGTGGTAGACGCTTGCACATTGTGTGATATGTGTTTTATGACCAAATGCCCTTATGTACCACCTCATGATTTTAATTTAGATTTTCCTCATCTAATGTTGAGGTATAGAACTGCACAAAAAAAACAAAAAAAATTACCATTTGTTCCTAGACAATTAGCTGAAATAGATAGAAATGCAAAAGTTGGTGTTATGTTTTCTAGATTTGTAAATTGGCTTACAAATATTAAAAATAAATTTATAAGAAAGATTTTGGAAAAAATAACAGGGATAGATAATAGAGTTCAATTACCTAAGTATAATTTAGAAACATTTTCAAACTTTTTTAAAAAAAATAAAAATAAAATAATTTTTGAAACAAAAAATAATGATAGGAAGGTTGTTATTTATTCTACATGCTTTGTAAATTTTAATAAAAAAGATACTGGTGTCGCGGCTTTAAAAGTATTAAAAAAAAATGGAATTGAGGTTCAAGAAGCATATCCTGGCTGTTGTGGAATGCCGTTTTTAGAACAAGCTGACTTACCAAAAGTAGTTGAACAAGCCAAAAAAGTTTCGAAAGATTTGATCAATTGGATAGATAAAGGCTACAAAGTAGTCACGCTTACAGCAAGCTGTGGGCTTATGCTAAAATTTGAATGGCCACTATTGTTGCCTGAGGATGAAAACATAAAAAAGCTGTCAACAAATGTCCTAGATATAGACGAGTACGTGGTTGATATAGCAAACAATGAAGGTTTAGTTGATGGATTGCAAGAAATAGATGGAGGGGTCACAGTTCATCATGCATGCCACGCAAGAGCTCAAAACATGGGAAATAAAGCAAGAGATATGTTAAAATTAATACCAAATATTAAAATAGACGTTGTTGAAAGATGTGCAGGCCATGGGGGAACATTTGGAGTAATGAAAGAAACTCATGACTTAGCTATTAAAGTTGGCAGACCAGCAGCTAGACAAATTAAAACTAAAAATAATAAATACATGGCATCTGATTGTCCTTTAGCAGGAAAACATTTAAAACAATTAGAGGTGGATACAAATATCTCAAGTGATGAGGCACTACATCCTATCGAATTGGTAGCAAAAAGTTATAGGCTATAGATATGCCTAAAGAAAAAAGAACGATTCAAAAAGAAGATATCATGCCTTTAGAGATCTATACAATTCAAAGAAAAGAATTAAGAAAAAAAATTGTAGATTTTAAAAAAAATAGAAGAATACCACTTGGTCCTTACGCAACATTTTATTTTGAAAGTTATGAGACAATGTTAGCTCAAGTTCAAGAAATGCTTTATATTGAAAAAGGTGGTGATGAACAATTAAAAGATGAACTAACTGCTTATAACCCTTTGGTGCCAAATGGAAAAGAATTAACAGCAACTTTAATGTTCGAAATAGACAACCCAGTTTCAAGAGCAACTTTTTTAGGAAAAGTTGGTGGGATTGAGGAAAAAGTTTATATGAAAGTTGATGGAGAGCTTATCAAAGCAGTTCCAGAGGAAGATGTTGACAGAACTTCAGCAGAGGGAAAAGCTTCATCAGTTCAATTTATTCATTTTAAATTTAATGATGATCAAATTAAAAAATTTAAATCAGGATCAAGTCATATTGAATTAGGTATTGATCATATTGAATATTCTCATTCAACTAAATTAAATGAAGCAACGATTGAATCTTTAGTTTCAGATTTTAATTAAAAGATCCCCAGATATTATTATTTTTTATCCATCCTTTAAAGTTTTTAGATTTTACTTTACACCACACACCATCGCAATTTTTCAATACTAAAACTCTTCCTTTTTTAATTAATGCTAAAGGTTTTGAATAGTTTGATGGTTTTTTGAATAATATTTTATCCTCAAGAGGAATTATCGAGTTTATTTTTTTTAATTGTGACCAGTGTATCCATCCACTATTATTTTTAGAATCTATTATTCTTCTCCAATTTTCTTTCTTATCAATTTGTTTTATTGGTAAATTAATTTTTTTATATATATATTTAACTGGTGACTCAAAACTTGGACCATATCTTACGTTAACTTTATTTTTTTTTAAAGAGAGATAGATTTCTTCTGAAACAACATAAGAAGGAAATAAAAGCCAAATAAATATTAAAAAAAAAAACTTTTTCATTATTTCTTTTTAAATTTAACTTTTCTAAAATTAAGGTTTAATAAATCTATAATTAATATTTGGTTTTTTAAGTTTTGGCCAATTTCCATTATCATTTTTAAGGCTTCATTTGCTTGGGTAGTACCCACTATTGATGCAGTTGTCCCAAGAACTCCTTCAAATTCGCAATTTAAAATATCATCAGAAATCTCCTTTTCTTGATAAAAATTTTTCAATGATGCTGTTTTTTTATTTTTAAAATCAAATGTAAATATGTGACCGTCAAATTTACTTATAGCACCAGTTACTAATTTTTTTTTTAATTTCATACAATAATCATTAATTAAGAATTTAGTTTTAAAATTATCAGAACCATCAATGATAAGTTCATAATTTTTAATTATCTTTTTAATATTCTTTTCGTTGAGTCTTAATTGATAAGTTTTAATTTTTGTTAATGGATTTATTTGTTTAAGTTTACTTGCTGCTACACTAACCTTTGTTTTTTTAATGTCTTTAGAGTTAAATAAACTTTGTCTATGAATGTTTGAAAGGCTGACAATATCATTGTCTATTAAACCTATAGTGCCAATTCCAGCTCTTACTAGATTTTCTGCAGCAGGGCACCCTAAACCACCAACTCCAACAATTAAAACTTTGGAGGACATAATTTTCTTCTGTCCTTTAGCACCTATATTTTTTAAAACTAATTGTCTTGAAAATCTTTCTACTTGAGATTTATTTAAACTATTTTTCATTTACCAGTTGATCCAAAACCCCCCTCACCTCTTATAGATTTTTGAAGTTCTTTTGTTTCCTCTAATTCCATTTTTATAATTGGGGTTAATACCATTTGAGCAACTCTATCTTTGTTATTAATTATAAAATTTTCACTACCGTGATTGAATAAAATAATTTTAATTTCTCCTCTATAATCACTATCAATAGTTCCTGGTGTATTTAAAACACTAATATTATTTTTTGCTGCTAAGCCAGATCTTGGCCTAATTTGAATTTCATATTCTTTAGGGAATGCAACCGATAAGCCAGTTGGAACGAGACAAGATTTGCCTGGTTTTAAATTAATTGGCTTTTCAACAAAAGCCATCAAATCCATACCAGATGCACCATTAGTTTTATATGTTGGTAATTGAACAGTGGGACTTAATTTTTTGACTAAAACTTTAACCATTAATTTAAATGATTAATAATTTTTTCTACGACTTCATCTGAAATTTCAGATTTAGGTTTATATTTAAGTTTTTCAGAATTTTTATTTTTATAAAAAATTGATACTTCATTAAAATCTGAATCAAATCCAATTTTCTTATTAGATACATCATTTGCAATTATCCAATCACAATTTTTTTCATTTAGTTTTTCATTAGCATATTTATCTAAATTATTTGTTTCTGCAGCAAAACCAATTACTAACTTGGGTCTCAAAGAATTATGATTAGAAATGTAATTTAAAATATCTACATTTTTCTCTAATTCTAACCTGAGATTATCTTTTTTTTTTATTTTTTCTTTAGAAGAATTTTTTACTTTGTAATCACTAACTGCAGCAGAAAATATTGCAACATCAGCAGGTAAGCTATTAAGTGTTGACTGAAACATTTCTTCAGCAGTTTCAACCTTAATTAAATTAATATCCTCATTTATTTCTAAATTTGTTGGTCCAGAAATTAAAGTTGTATCAAAACCTTTGTTTGATAATGATTTTGCAATCTCATATCCTTGTTTTCCACTTGATTTATTAGTAATAAATCTTACTGGATCAATGTATTCAACGGTAGGCCCTGCAGTTACTATTGCTTTTAACTTATTGTTTTTTTTTAAACTTTTAAAATAGTTTTCTATTTCATTGAATATTTTTATTGGCTCGGACATTTTTCCTTCACCATACTCACCACATGCCATATCTCCAACTTCAGGACCAATTAATTTATAGTTATACAATTTTAGCTTAGATATATTTTGTTTAGTAGACTGATGATCCCACATTCTTACATTCATTGCGGGGGCAATAAAAATTTTTTTATTTGAGGCAAGAGCAACAGTAGATGCTAAATCATCAGAATTTCCATTAGCAAGTTTAGATATCGTATTAGCTGTTGCAGGAGCAATTAAAATTAAATCTGCCCACCTAGAAAGGCTAATATGATCCATTTCTGATTCATTTTCTATACTAAAAAGATCTTGATAAACTTTTGATTGAGATAACGAAGTAATTGAAAGTGGCGTTACAAATTCAGCACCACTCTTGGTGAGAATCGTTTTTATAATTATACCACTTTTTTTTAGAAGTCTGATTATCTCAAGACTTTTGTAAGCAGCTATTCCACCACAAATTATTAATAATATTTTTTTATTATTCAAATCATTCATCGTCTGAATTAAAATACCAATAGACCAAAAATTACAAGGATTAAAAAACCAATAATAGATTGATTTCTAAAAGCAATCATTTCTGATTTTTTAGTATTTAAAGCTGTATAAGAATTTGAATTCTGAGGAATCTGTCCACTTGCTAAATAAGTAAGAGCCTGATTAGCTTTATCCATAATTTCCGGAAATTCTGGTAACCTTTTAATTACTTCAGATGTGTTTTGAATTGTTTCATTTATTTTTGTCATTGGATCTTTTGTTTCTTTCAGCCAGTTTTCAAGAACAGGTTTTGATGTGGTCCATATATTTGTATTAGGGTTTAGTTTTCTCGCAACACCTTCAACTACTACCATTGTTTTTTGTAACATTAAAAGTTGAGGTTGTGTTTGCATATTAAATTTTTCAGTCACATCAAATAATTGTTTTAATAATTTTCCACCAGAGATATCTTTTACTGTTTGACCAAAAATAGGTTCTCCTATAGACCTCAAGGCTTGTGCTAAATCTTCAATAGAGACTTCTTTTGGAACCAACCCTGCAATTAAGTGTACTTCGGCAACCTTACGGTAATCTCTTTGTATAAAACCAAATAAAATTTCTGCCAAAAATCTCTTGCTCATCTTATCAAGTCTACCCATTATTCCAAAATCTATAGGAACTATATGACCATTGTTATCAATGAATATGTTCCCTTGATGCATATCAGCATGGAAAAATCCATCTCTTACCGCATGTCTTAAAAAGTTTTGAATTATATCTTCTGCAATTTTTTCAGTATTAAAGTTTCTGTTTTTAAGTTCTTCGGTTTCTCTAATTGAAATTCCATCAACCCAATCTAAGGTCATAACATTTTCACTTGTAAAGTTCCAATAAATTTGAGGAACCCTAAATCCAATATCATTTTTAGTATTTTCTGCATATTCATTTGCTGCTGCAGCTTCAAATCTAAGATCCATCTCAAGATTAGTTATTTCTTTCAATAAAAAAACTACCTCAACTAGTTTTAATCTTTTTGTTTTTTTTATAAATGACTCAATTAAAAAAGCAAAAAGCATTAATGCATCTATTTCTTCATTAAATATTTTTTTTATGTTGGGACGTAAAATTTTAATAGCTACATCTTTTATAGTCCCATTGTCATTAATTTGTGCTTTATGTACCTGGGCTATAGAAGCAGCTGCAATGGGTTCGCTTAAATCTATAATTAAATTATAATTGTCTTCACCTAAATCACTTTTAACTATTCCTTTTGCCTCTAGTAATGAAAATGGAGGTAATTTATCTTGAAGGGTCTCAAGTTTTTTTGAAAGTTCCTCTCCAATGATATCTGGTCTTGTAGCTAAAAATTGACCAAGTTTAATGAAGGTCGTTCCCATTGACTCTAATGAGTCTGATAATCGTTCACCCTCACTTTTACTCATATCTATTGGTTTTTTGGTATCAAAGGAAAACGATAAAATTTTAAAAAAAATTTTTATTACTAAAGGCGGTTTTTGAAATTTTGATAGGATAGATAAAATATCTGATTTTGCAATTTTTCTACCCAGTTTGAATAATGTAATAAATTTTTTTATCATTAAATTTTCCATCCACTATGTATAGAAACTATTCCACCAGATAAATTTCTATAAGTACATTTTTTGAAATTATTCTTTTTCATTAAATCAATTAATTCTTCTTGATTTACAAAATTATCTATACTTTTAACAAGATATTCATAAGGCTCTTTTTCACCAACAATTAATTTTCCCAAAGATGGGATTAATTTAGAATAATTTTTATAAACAAAATTTAAACCTGAGTTTTCAATTTTTGAAAATTCAAGACATAAAAAACGGCCACCTGGTTTCAAGACTCTAAAAGCTTCAGAAAGTGCTTTGTTTAAATTTTTGGTATTTCTTAAGCCAAAACTAATCGTATAAAAATCGTAAGAATTATCATCAATAGGAAGCTTTTCTGCAGATGCAACTATCCAATTTAGATTTTTATTTTCATTTAATTTTTCCTTACATTTTTTTATCATATGCTTATTTGGATCAACACAAGTAACATATGAGGATTTATTTATATTGTTTAAAAAAAGTTTTGCGATATCTCCCGTACCACATGCAACATCAATTAAACTTTTTTTAGAGGATGGATTCATCATATTTAATAGATTTTTTTTCCATAATCGGTGAATTCCTAATGACATGAAATCATTCATAAGGTCATATTGATCGTAAACTTGATCAAAAACACTTTGTACTAGTCCTTTTTTATTTTGCAGATATTGTTGCATAAAATTAAATTATTTATTTAATATAGTATTAAATGCCAGAATTACCAGAAGTAGAAATTGTTAGACAGTCTTTAGATAAAAAAATTATACAAAAAAAGGTAAAGAAAGTAATAATTAGAAACAGAAATTTAAGATTTAAAATTCCTCTAAATTTCGAGAGTTTTTTAAAAAATCAAAAAATTTTGAATGTAAAAAGATTTTCTAAATATTTAATTATAAGTTTATCAAATAAAGGATATTGTTTATTACACCTGGGGATGTCTGGTACAGTTCATATAATCTATAATTATAAAAAAAATAATTTTACTAATACAAGTTTTTATAATTCACCAAGCTTGCCTACAAAACATAATCATGTGGAAATATTTTTTGATAACTTAAAGATTGTATACAATGACCCAAGAAGGTTTGGTTTTTTTGAAATAATTAAGAATAATAAATTATTGATAAAAAGATTTATTAATTTAGGCCCAGAACCTTTTGATTATAAATTTAATCTAAAATATGTATTTTCTTTTTTTAAAGAAAAGGAAAAAAATATTAAAAATTTTTTACTAGACCAGAATTTTGTTTCTGGAATTGGAAATATTTATGCTAGTGAAATATTATTTCTAAGTAAAATTAATCCTATGAAAAAAGCAAAATTATTGACTAAGAAAGAATGTAGAAGAATTGTACTTAATTCTAAAAGAGTTCTTCTTGATGCAATTAAAAAAGGAGGTTCAACTATAAGAGATTTTAAAAATATATCTGGAACAAAGGGCAGTTTTCAAAAATACTTCAAAGTTTATCAAAGAGAAGGTCAAAGATGTAAAAGATTAAAATGTGATGGAAATGTAAAAAAAAAAAATATTTCTAATAGATCAACTTTTTTTTGTAATATTTGTCAAAAATGATTAATTATTTAATTGACCAAAATTAATTCTCAAGCTATACCCCTCTCCGAAATGGCAAATACAAAATCAGCAATCAAAAGAATTAGAAGAATTTCTAATCAAACTGCAGTTAATAAAATAAGGAAAAGTAGGTATAAAAACGCTTTAAAAAAAATGAATTTATTGATTGATAAGAAAAAGAAAAGCGAAGCACTAAAATTCTTACCAAAGTTGAATTCTGAGCTGATGAAGGTTGCAAAAACAGGTATAATAAAAAAACAGAACGCTTCAAGAAACGTTTCAAGAATAACAAAAAAAATTTCTGCGATTTAATAATACTGTAGGTTGTTTAAGATATACAACCTCTGGAGATACAAAATATATTAAGAAAAACTTTTAAGATACAATATTTAGATTTAGTAAATATTTAATCAGACAAATTTCAATTATAAATTTTATATTTAAAATTTAATTCTATTTTTTTTTTTAAAATATTTATTCGGTATTTAATTGCACAATCATAGATTTTATTTTTTTTTATTTATTCTAAATTATTTGTTGAAATAATCTTATTATAGTTCTAACTGAACTCTCTCCAAAAATTAATTATGAGTAATAATTTTAGTAATAAAAACTTAGACACCCTTAAACCAGAAAATCTAAATTGGAATTCAGTACAATCTGATATGAAAAATAAATTAGGTATGGATGTTTATGAAAGTTGGCTAAAAAAAATTAATTTTATTGATGAATTTAATAATTATATTTTATTATCAGTGCCAACAAGATTTATCCGAGATTGGATTACATCAAGATATTTAGATCAAATTTTGCAAATTGTGAGAAATTATAGAAGAAACTTAATTAGAATTGAATTCAAAATTATAGATCAAAAAATTAAAACGAAAAATTTTGATAATGATGAAAGTCTTGTTACATCTAAAGACAAAATATCTTTTATAAAGGACTCACATCTTCAATATAACAGAATAGATCCAAATAAGAGGTTTGATAATTTTATTGTAGGTTCAAGTAATAAGCTTGCTTTTGAAGCATCTCAAAAAGTATCTGAAAAAATTTCTTTATATAATCCTTTATACATTTATGGAGGTGTTGGAATGGGAAAAACTCATTTACTTAATTCTATAGGTCTTGAACTAAAGAAAAATTACAAAGTTATGTTTATATCTGCAGAGAGGTTTATGTATCAATTTGTTAAATCGATTAAATCTAACGATATGGTTAAATTTAAGGAATATTTTAGAAATACTGATATTCTTTTAATTGATGATATTCAATTTATGAATGGAAAGGAGGCTATGCAAGAAGAATTTTTCCATACTTTTAATGCTTTATTGGACAAAGGTTCTCAGATAATATTATCTGCTGACAGAGCACCAAATAAATTATTGAGAATTCAAGAGCGGATTAAGTCAAGATTTTCTGGAGGTTTAGTAGTTGATATCCAAAAACCAGACTACGAGTTAAGAAAAAAAATAGTCGATAAAAAATCTGAAAAATTAAATGATTTATATTCAGATCAAATAAATATTCCAAAAGAAATCCAGGACTTTATTAGTTCTGAAATTACTACAAGTGTGAGAGAATTGGAAGGTGCAGTTAATAGACTAGCATCATTTTCAAGAATTTATAAAAAAATTCCAAATTTATCAGAAGCAAAGATAGTTTTAAAAGATTTACTTAATTTAACTGAAAATAAAGTTACCATTGATTTAATACAAACAATTGTTTGCAAGTTTTTTAAAATAAGTAAAAATGAGATGCTTTCATCTAGACGATCGAGATATCTAGTTAGACCAAGACAAACAGCTATTTATTTGACTAAAATTCTTACCTCTAAATCACTTCCAGAAATAGGTAGAGAGTTTTCAAATAGAGATCATACAACAATTATTCACTCAGTTAAAACAATTGAGAGATTGAAGGAAAAAGATCCTGAATTAGTTGAAAATATAAATAAGTTAAAAAATCAAATACTTTATAATAATAAAGATAATGAAATTTAATGTAAACCAACAAGACTTACAACAATCACTTAATTATTGTCAGGGTGTTATAGAAAAAAGAAGTACATTACCAATTTTATCGAATATTTTACTTGATGTTAAGAATACGAAGTTGACTTTAACTGCAACAGATCTTGACTTAATTTTTATTCATCAAATAGAAAATATAGAAGTGTTTGAAGAAGGTAAAACAACTACTACATCTTCAATTATGTACGATATTGTTAGAAAGTTTACTCCCGGAAAAAAAATAAATTTATCACTTTCAGATGGAAGTAAACTTCAATTAGAGTCAGAAAATTCAATTTTTAATTTAAATTGCATTAGCTCATCAGAGTTTCCTTTAACTGATGAAAATTTTGATCAAGACGAGTTTTTGATTAAGTCAAAACAATTACTAAAATTATTGAATAAATGTAAATTTTCTGTTTCTAATGATGAGACGAGACATTATTTAAGTGGTATCTATTTCCATCAAACTGAGGTCGATGATAAAAATTATTTGACTGCAGTAGCAACAGATAGTCATAGAATGTCTATTTCTAAAATAAGATTAGATGGCAAGATTAATTTTGATCCAATTATCCTTCCAAAAAAAACAATATTCCAGCTTTGTTCACTTTTAGAAAATTATGATGGAGAAGTTAAAATTTCAAATTTAAAATCAAAGATTAAATTTGAATTAAAAAATAGCATTTTAATATCAAAATTGATTGATGGAAAATTTCCAAACTACATACAAGTTATCCCAAAAAATAATCAAAAAAAATTAGAGGTAGATCTTAAATCTTTTTTAAATTCTGTAGATAGAGTTGCTTCTGTTTCTTTAGACAAAAAGGATGGAGTTAAATTTAATTTAAATAAAGATACATTAAATTTATCTGTTAATAATACTAATAGTGGTCATGGAAAAGAGTCATTGTTGGTAAAATTCGATCATGATCTAGAAATAAGTTTTAATTCAAGATATTTAATTGATGTTGCTTCACAATTAGACGGAGATAAAATTGAAATATACTTTAATGATACTGGTTCTCCGGCATTGATTAAAGATCCAAATGACTTTGATAGTATTTTTGTTGTGATGCCGATGAAGGCTTAGTTGATTTTGTCGAGCTCTGAATAAATTTTTTCTTGAAGAGTAGTATTAAAACTTTCTTTTGATAAACCAGGATCTATAGGTTCGAGTATTGAAATTGTGATGTTTTTATTTGATGATTTTTTTCCTTTTTTAGGCCATACATAACCAGAATTTATTGCTATAGGCTGACAATGAATTTTTAATTCATCATAAATTCTTGAGGCTCCTTTCTTAAATGGAGGTCGTTCAGTGGGTAAAACTCGTGTCGCTTGTGGAAAAATAATTAATGGTCTTTCAGATGTATTAATAATCTTTTTAATATTTTCATAAAAATTTAAGTTATCTTTGGTTATTTTATCACGACTAATTGAAATTGATCCAATTTTTTTTAAATACCAGCCAAAAATTGGAATAAATATAAGTTCTTTTTTTAAGATAAAAATTGGATAATTAAAAATAGTTTGAAGAAAAAATGTTTCAAACATTGATTGATGAGATGATGCAATAAAAAATTTCTTATTTTTAATTATATTTTCTTTTCCTTTAATTATTATTTCTGTTGATAAAAATATTTTTAAACAAAATGCTGACCAATAACCCATCATCTTTCCACCAAATAAAGTTATTTTTTGAGGCAAAAAAAATGATGGGATAAATATTATTGATATTATAAAAATACCATTAAAAAAAAATAAAGAAAATAAAAAGTTTCTTATCATTAATCTTATAGTTTACATTAAGTCTTTAAGACTTTGTCTTTTGCTTATAACTTTAACTTTAGAGTTTTTAATTAGTATTTCAGTTGCTTTAGGTCTTAAATTATAATTTGAACTTAATGACATTCCATAAGCGCCAACATCACAAATTATAATTAAATCTTTTTCATTTAATTTTTGAAATTTGGTAAGTGATGAAAACTTGTCAGTGCTTTCACATATTGGACCAACAAATTCATAAATTTTCTTCGATTTTTTTTTATTTTTATTTACAGGAATAATCTTATGTTTTGCATTATATAATGCAGGTCTCATTAAATCATTCATAGCTGCGTCGAGTATTATGAAATCTTTTTTATGACCTTCTTTAATATAAATTATTTTTGAAATCAAAAATCCACTGTTTCCTATTATAAATCTACCTGGCTCAAAAATAATTTTAGACTTATAATTTTTAAGATTTTTAATTATACTTTTACAGTATCCTTTTAAATTAAGTTGTTTATAATTATTTTCATAATTAATTCCCATTCCTCCACCTAGATCTATATACTCAAAATTATAATTTGTTTTTTTAATAACTTTATTGACAATTTTAAGCATTTTTTCATACGGCTTTAGTTCAAGAATTTGACTTCCAATATGAACACTTAAACATTTTAAGTTTAAATACTTTGAATTTTTTGAATATTTTACTAAATCTAAAAAAATTTTTTCTGATACACCAAATTTATTTTCTTTTTTTCCTGTAGAAATTTGGTCTATTGTATTTGCATCAGTATTTGGATTAAGTCTTATACCAATATTGACTATTTTATTTTGTTTTTTTGCAATTTTTTCAATTTGTAAAATCTCACTTTTAGATTCTGCGTTTATTAATAATATTCTTTTTTTTATAGCAAAAGATATTTCATCAGCAGTTTTACCAACACCTGAAAATACAATCTTTTTTGGATTTATACCTGATTTAATTGCTTTTGTTAGTTCACCAATTGATACTACATCGGCCCCTAATCCTAATTTGTTTATTTCGCCTAATAAAGTTTTGTTAGAGTTTGCTTTTACTGCAAAACAAATTATAGGATTTAATTCTTTAAAACTGTGGGTAAATTTAGTTATATTTTCTTTTATTTTACTAAAAGAATAGCAGTAAAGAGGTGTTGAATATTTTTTTGCTAATACTTTAGTATTTAAACCATCAATTATAAAATTTTTTGAATCTATTTTCATAACACCACATTATTTTTGGTGCTTGAATCTTCAAATTTTGATTGTTCGTAAATTGGATCGCCTTTTTTTCCACATGATGAAATTAGTATTCCAATAATTAGAAAAATATATAATTTTTTTATCATAATTGTTTTTTATATTTTACTATCATTTTTTTTATATTAGCAAAAGCTGTTCCTCCGTATGATTTTTTAGAATTAACAGAATTCTTTAAATCAAAGACTTTTAAAACATCATTTGTTAATTTTGGTTCAATTTTTTTTAAATCTTTCAAGCTTAATTCATGCAGGTTTATATTCTTTTTTTCTGCAAAGTTAACAATCGCTGCTGTCTTTTCATAAGATTCTCTAAATGACATTGAATGATTTTTAACTAGGTAATCTGCTAAATCTGTTGCTGTAATATTTCCAGAGTTAGCAAGTTGAAGCATTTTTTTTTTATTAGGAGATATATTTTTTAGAATTTCATCGAATATATAAATACAATTAATAAGAATATCATTTGATTTAAAAATAATTTCTTTATCATCTTGAAGATCTTTAAAGTATGATAATGGTAATCAGCAACGAAAGAAATTGATATCGCATTAAATAAAATAATAAAAAGTATATTAATTCTTGCCGAAAAAAATATAGAAACTATCATGCCAGGTTTTACTCATCTTAAAAATGCACAGGCTATATCTTTTGCTCATTATTTAATGGCATATGTAGAAATGTTTAATAGAGATAAAAAAAGATTTAATAACAATTTAGAAAACTTAAATGAAAATCCTCTTGGAGTAGCTGCTTTAACAGGAACTTCTTTTAATATTGACAGAAATTATACAACTAAAAAACTTGGATTTCTAAAACCTACCAACAACTCAATTGATACCATTTCTGATCGAGATTTTGTTTTAGATTTTTTATATAGCGCCTCAGTTTGCTCAATGCATATTTCTAGAATATCAGAAGATTTTATCATCTGGAATTCCGAAGGATTTAATCTTATAAATTTATCAGATAGAATAGTCACGGGTTCATCAATAATGCCTCAAAAGAAAAATCCAGATATGTTAGAATACTT
>CACDMG010000007.1 GCA_902553845.1 uncultured Pelagibacteraceae bacterium | reverse complement strand
TAAACAATTTAAATGTAAATGTGGTGCAAAAAATTGCTGTGGATTTATTGTTAGAGCTGAGTCCAGATGGAGAATTAGTAAGAAATTCTCAATGTCAAATAAAAAAAAAACTAATAAATAATTCTTGATAAAAATAAACCTTCAGGGGGTGCTGGTGGGGCACATAAGGATCTTTTTTTTGATTTTATTACATTTTCAAATTTTTTTAATGACCATTTTTTTTCTCCAAGATATTTTAAACAGCCTACCATTGAGCGTACCTGTTTTTGTAAAAAAGACTGTGATCTAAATTCTAAGACAATTTTATTTTTTGAAGACACTACTTTAACTAATTTCATTGTCTTAATTGGGCTTTTGGCTCTGCAACTAGATGCTCTAAATGTTGAAAAATCTTTTGTACCCAATAGTTTTTTTGCCCCTTTTTTCATACTGTTAAGATCGAGGTTTTTCATAACATGCCAACCTCTATTTTTTTCTAAAACCGGTCCACTTAAACGATTAATGATTATGTATTTATATATTCTCATTTTTGCTGAAAACCTTGCGTGAAAATTACTATTCCTTTTTATTATTTTCAAAATTGCAACTCCTTCTTGATTTAAAAAAAAATTTATTGATTTTAAAAATTTATCATTTTTGATAATTTTTTTCTTACAATCAAAATGTGCAGATTGCTCTATTGCATGTACACCTGTATCTGTTCTTCCTGATCCAATTAATGTTATTTTTTCTTTAAGAAGTTTTGAAATTTTATCTTGAATAAGCCCTTGAATTGTTTTTCCTTTTTTTTGGACTTGCCAACCTCTAAAGCTGGTACCAGAATACTCAACCAATATTTGATATCTAAACATTAGATATTATTGAACCTTTTTTGATTTGTGATCCAAGCATAAATTCGCCAATTTTTTGAGGTTTTTTACCTTGTCTCTGAATTTCCAAAATTTTAATAGATTGATTATTCGCACATACAATTTCCAACTTGTCAGAAATAACTTCACCAATCTTGCCAATTCCATTACCAATTTCTGCTTTTAAAACTTTATATCTTTCACCATTAAAATTAAAAAAAGCACCAGGTGCTGGCATTAAACCATTTATTTTTCCAATGATATTTAAAGCTTCGTGACTCCAATCGATTTGCCCTTCTTTCTTTTCTATTTTTTTTGCATATGTTGCTTTTGAATGATCTTGCTCAACAAATTTTGCTTTATCATCCAAAATATCGTCTATGTTATCTAAAATTTTTTCTGCTGCAAGGATCGATAGTTTTTCTGAAATATCTTGTGTGTTTTGATTAATATTAAGCTTAATCTTATAAGCGTTGCAAACAGGGCCGCTATCTAATTTCTCTACAATTTTCATTATACTTATTCCTGTTTCATTATCTAAATTCATGATTGATCTTTGAATTGGTGCTGCTCCTCTCCAATTAGGTAGTATTGATCCATGAATATTTATGAAACCTTTTTTAGTTAAACCTAAAAAATTATTTGGTATAATTTGCCCATAAGCTACTACAATTGCAAGATCAGCATTTAATTCTTTTAAATAGTTATATTCCTCTTGGTTACCTTTTAAATTACTTGGAGATCTAAAATCTATATTTAACGTTTCGGAAATACCCTGTATAGGAGACTTATTAATTTTTTGTCCTCTATGAGATTTTTGTGGTGGCTGGGTATATACCACAGAAATTGGATATCCATTTTGATATAATGATTTCAAAATTGGGACAGCAAAAAATGGAGTGCCCATAAATATTATCTTCTTAGACATTTATCAAACAACTATCCGGGTAGATTTCATTTTGGATAGTTTTTTAATAATCATAGATTTTTTTAATTTAGATAAATAATCAATAAAAAGTATGCCCTCTAAATGATCCATTTCATGTTGAATACAAGTCGCTAAAAGACCTTCTGCTTTTAAAAATTTTTTATGTCCGTTATAATCTAAATATTCAATATCACAATTTTTTGGACGATCAATTTCAGCAAATTGATTTGGAACTGAAAGACAGCCTTCCTCATAAGTAGATTTAATTTTATCTTTGTTTTTAATTATTGGATTCACAAAGTATCTCGGTTCTTTTTTATTTTCATCTTTACTTATATCCATCACAATAATTCTTTTTGGAACACCTATCTGTATTGCAGCTAAGCCAATACCATTTGCGGCATACATTGTATCTAACATATCATCCATCAATCTTTGCTCTTCTTTTCCAACTTTTTCAACAGATATTGAAACCTGTCTCAATATTTTATTTGGTTCAGTAATAATTGTTTTAATAGCCATACTTAATTATTTTAATAAATATTTTAAACTTTTAAAGGAAGAACTTTAAGTAAAATTTTATTTCTTATAAAATCAATATCTAATTGATTTAATGCACTAATAATAAAATATAATGTATCATCGTCTAAAGACTGTAATCTATCTTGACCAATCACTTGTATAATTCTTAGTAATGTAGCTCCTATTTCTCTATTATTTATCATAACCTGCATATCACTCGGCATTCCAGATTCATCAATTTTATATAAATCTTTATATTTTTTAGATATTTCGATTCCATCTGATTTTATCGATTCTAAAAACATCTTATCTTTTTTTGAAATTACATATTTTTTATTTTTTTTTATTTTTTTTAAAAAATTATCGATATCTTTTTCAATTTTTGATTTTGCATAATCTCCATTAAAATAATTGATTAATTTTGATTGATGCAATACATCATTATCAAACTTAATATCTGTTTTAGACTTTTCCTCTGTTTTCAAATAATTATAATAAAATGTTGTAAAATTTGATGGTACATCATCGGGATTTATTTCATTTAAAAAATCTTTTAAATGACTATCAAAAGCATTACTTAAATTATCTTTTATAAATAAATTTTTTAATATCTTAATTAATTCTAACTTTTTATTAATTTCCGACTCTAAAAGTATTCTTTGATAAATAAGTGCTCGAGCTTCAATATTTGATAAAGTTTTATGAGAGTCAATTGCATTTAAAAGTTGATTAATATTAAATTGGAACCTTTTATAAAAATCAAACAGATCTTTTTCAAAATAATTTTTGTCATTTGTAGCCTTTTCAATAATTGAAATTTTTTCAAAATCTGTAATTTCTATTTCATCAATTTTATAAAGCAAATTAGATGTGGCTAGATATTTCCAAATCAATTTATTCGTATTTTCTTTAGGTTCAAATGAAAATTCGGGATTAGTTCTATGAGCTAAATGAAATTCTAAAATACTTTTTTCTGAAATCGTATTATCAACTTCACTTGTATACCCTTGCAAAAAATTTATTTTTTTTTCAAAATACTTATTTTGAAAACCAAGTTCTTTCTTTAGATCTAATATCAATTGAGCTTCTTCATTCTTACCTTTATTGATTAAGCAATAAATATTAAGTTTCGATAAATATTCATCGTAAATTGGTTCGATATTTTTTTCAAAAATTTCACAAGCTTTAGAAATATTTGATTTTGATAAATACTGATCAGCTAGATATCTTACTAAATTTGGGCTTATATTAATTAATTGATTTTTAACCAAATATTCTTGAATCAAATTTAAATCGTTATTCTTAATTAACCAGTCAGATTTTATTTTTAAAAATTCTTTTTCAGAAATATTTTTTTTCGGAATATAAGAATTTGTTAACAATGAAATATTCATTATTTCAGCAGCATCTTCGGATAACTCTAATTTAGATAAATTTGAAAATAAATATTTAAGTTCATCTCCATCTGAATTTGACCACATATCAATTTTTAAACTATAATCCTCCGGGTCATACAAGCCAAAAATTTTTACATTACTTGATTGAAAAGATTCATCCACATCTATCTTATTAGTAGACTTCGAAGATTGTAAATCATAAACATTATTTTCTGAGGATTGTTCGTTACTAATTTCAGATTTATTTTGATCATTTAAGACTTTAGGTTGAGATTTTTGCTCTTCTAAATTCCAGATATCTACAGGTTGTTCTTCAGAATAAGAATAAATATTAAGATTTATTAAAATAACTATATTTAAAAAAGTTATTTTACTTAACAATTTTAAAATTTTCATTAGGTATAATTTTTTCTATGTCTTTTTTGGGTGCTGGAAAATCTATTTTATTTAAAAGAAAAACTATAACAAGTATCACAAACAAAACTAAACCTAATTTTATTACATAACCTAAAATACTTCTACGTGAACTTGTTTTTTTTATAAATTGCATATAACCTTAGTTAATTTCAAAATAAGACATATTTGTGTTTTTTCAATATAGAAACATATGAAATTAAAAAAAAATCTTGTTTTTTTAGGTATGATGGGATCAGGCAAGACCTCTATTGGCTTTTTAGTTTCAAAAAAACTAAATTTGAATTTTGTTGATATTGATAACGAAATTGAAAACGAAATGGGAATGAAGATAAAAGAAATTTTTGAAAAAAAAAATGAAAATTATTTTAGACAAATAGAAGAAAAAATTACTTTAAAGAATTTGAAAAAAAATAACAGTATTATATCTTTAGGTGGTGGAGCCTTTTTAAACAAAAATATTAAAAAAGAGGTTTTAAAAAATCACTTATCATTTTGGCTTAAATGGAAATCTCAAACAATTATTAATAGGATAAAAAAAAATGATAAAAGGCCAATCGCAAACAAATATTCTAAAAATGAACTTATTGAACTCATAAATAAACGTTCAAATACTTATTCAAAAGCATTATATAAAATATATTGTGAAAAACTTACAAAAAATGAAATAGCAAATAAAATATTAAAATTATATGAAAATCATAAAGCTAATAGTTAAAACAAATAATTCTAAATACCCAATTTTAATTGGAGCAAATTTAACTAAAAAAATACCAAAAATATTAAATGAAAATTCAATAAAATTTAATAATTGTCTTTTGGTAATAGATAAAAATATATCTAGTAAGATTATTTCTGATATTTCTAAAAATTTTAAAAAGAAAAAAATTTATAAACACTTTTTCAAAGCTAATGAAAAAAACAAAAATCAAAAAAATGTTGATAAAATTTTAAAAATTTTACTTGAAAAAAATTTTTCAAGAAATGATTGTTTAATTTCTATTGGAGGAGGTATTACAGGTGATATAACAGGATTTGCTGCCAGTCTCTTTAAAAGAGGATTACAATTTGTAAATATACCTACAACATTATTATCTCAAGTAGATTCTTCAGTGGGAGGTAAAACAGGAATAAATACCAAACAAGGTAAAAATATGATTGGTAGTTTTTATCAACCAAAAATAGTTTTAAGCGATATAAATTTTTTAAAAACACTTCCTAAACGACAAATAGTTTGTGGATACGGTGAAATAATCAAACATTCATTAATTGCTAATAAAAAATTTTTTAAATTTTTAGACAAAAATGTAAATAATATTTTAAAATTAAAATCACCATTTCTTGAAAAGGCAATTTATGAAAGCTGCAAAATTAAAATGCAGGTAGTTTCAAAAGATGAAAAAGAATTAAATTTGAGAAAAATATTAAATTTTGGTCATACATTTGGGCATGCTTATGAAGCAACATTAAAATATTCAACCAAACTTAATCATGGTGAAGCAGTAATTTTAGGTATGAAAACTGCAATTAAATTTAGCTATCGCCACAATTTTTTAAATAAAAATGAATTTCTGGAAATAACTAATCATTTAAATAAAAAAGATTTTCCATCAAAAATTAAAGATTATTTTTTTTTAAAGGACATAAACAAAATTATTTCATTTATGATGATGGATAAGAAAAATAATTCAAATAAAATTGAGCTAATGCTTATCAAAAAAATTGGTTATCCAATTTTAAATAAAAAATTTAATAAAAATATGATTAAATTTTTTTTAAAAAATGAATTAATTAATTAAGATTTGAATTGAGTGAATATATTCTTTGATTTCATTATTTAAAATTTTATAAATTTTTTTATTGCTTTCAATTTTTTTAAGTTGAGATAATTCAATTGAATCAATTTTCATTTTTAAATGAAATCTTCCCTCTTGATGTCCAGAGTGTTTTTTATGAAGATAAGATTTATCTTCAATTTCAATATTTTGTATAACAATTTTACTTTGTAATTTTTTTTTTATTATTGAAATTAATTCATTTATATTCATATATTTAATATTATACACTATGAAAAATATTTGTGACTGGAATAATTGCAATAATATTGGTGAATATAAAGCGCCAGTAGAAAAGGATAATAGTAAGAAGTACAGGATGCTTTGTCTTGAACACGTTAAAGAATTTAATAAAAATTGGAACTATTTTTCAGGAATGAATGATAGTCAAATTTTAAATTTTTTAAAATCAGATATGACTTGGCATAAACCAACACAAAGTTTCAGCTCATCGGACAATTTTTTCAAAGTTTTGTGGAATGATGCTCTAAAAGATGAATTAAATTCAAATAGATTTAAAGAAGAAAATAATAACATGCGTCAATTTAAATTTGATCATAAAGATATTAAAGCATTTAGTATTTTAGGAGTTTCTGTAGGTCTTAAATGGGAAAAAATTCAACAAAAGTTTAAAGTTCTTGTCAAAAAATTTCACCCTGATATGAATTCTGGAAATAAAAAATATGAAGAAAAGCTTAAATCAATTACTTTAGCGTATACACAACTTAAAAACACTTATAGAGAAAAAATTGACACCTAATTTAGATATAAAACCTGATATTAAGATTTCCTTAAAACAAACTTTCGGAATTGATTCTGAGATGGAAGTCGATGCTTTTTCAAAAAAAAGTGATTATGTTCCAGATATAGATAAAACATATAAATTTGACAAAGATACAACTCTCGCAATTATTTCAGGTTTTGCTTTTAACAAAAGAGTTTTAGTTCAAGGATATCACGGAACAGGTAAATCTACACACATAGAGCAAATCGCTGCAAGATTGAATTGGCCTTGTATACGAGTGAACTTAGATAGTCATATAAGTCGTATTGATTTAATTGGAAAAGATGCAATTGTTTTAAAAGAAGGTAAACAAATTACTCAATTTAATGAGGGTATTTTACCTTGGTCAATACAAAATCCTGTGGCTCTTGTTTTTGATGAGTACGATGCTGGTCGGCCAGATGTCATGTTTGTTATTCAAAGAGTTTTGGAGGCTCAAGGTAATTTTACGCTTTTAGACAAAAATAAAGTAATAAAGCAAAATAAATTCTTTAGGTTATTTGCCACTTCCAATACTGTTGGATTAGGAGATACAACAGGCTTGTACCATGGAACACAACAAATAAACCAAGGTCAAATGGATAGATGGAATATTGTAACGACACTAAACTATCTTAGTTTAGAGAAAGAAATGGAAATAATTCTAGCTAAAAATAAAAATTACAACAATTCAAAAGGTAAAGAAAAAGTTTCTAATATGATTAAAGTAGCATCATTAACCAGAAAAGGTTTTATAGCAGGTGATATATCTACAGTTATGAGTCCAAGAACAGTTTTACATTGGGCAGAAAATGCAGAAATTTTTAAAGATACTGGCTACGCTTTTAGAGTTACATTTTTGAATAAGTGTGATGAAATTGAAAAAAATACAATCGCTGAATATTATCAGAGATGTTTTGGTGAAGATCTTCCAGAATCATTGGCCAATATTCAAATATAAATGAATAATAGTGACAAAGAAAAAAATTTAAAAGAAAAATTTAGACAAGCTTTAAATTCAACTGCTAAAGTAATTTCTGGAGATTTAATTACAGGTGTAGATTTAGATAATAATAAAAGTTCAAAAAAATTTGACTTTTTTAATTTAGAAAATTTAAACTCAAAAACTGATTTTATTAAAGCAAGAGCTGAGTCTGATTCTACAGCTTTAAAAAAAAAATTTTCCAATATTGAAATATTTAAAAGAAATTCTCCTACTAATTCTTCAAGTAAATCTCTTTATTCAATAGCAGAAAAAATACGGTACGAAATGCTTGGAACTAAAATGTTAAAAGGAATTGGAAAAAATCTTAAAAATAATTATAACCAAATAATTGATTTAAAAAGAAAAGATCAACTTAAAACTAAAGATGATGTCCCTTTAATTGAAGCATTTGAACTTTATATGCTTAAAAACTTTTATGATATAAAGTTGAATTCTTTATCTAGCGACATGTTAAGTTTTTGGGAAAAAGACTTTAATCAAGCTATTGAGAAACACATTCAATTTCTTAAAGATAATTTAGAAAATCAAAACATATATTCCTCTAAATTTTCAGAAATATTACAAGATATGGAAATTTTACAAAATGAGGACAATGACGAAACAAAAGAAGAAAATAAAGACGATGGGCAAAATAATCCTTCAAATGATGATCAAAATAGTAGTGATGACGACGCTAAAGATCAAAATAAAAAAGAGGAAACGGAAGCAAGTCTAGACTCAGATTATGATATAGATGAATATAAATTAGATGAACAATTGGTTGATACAGACTCAAGCAAAGAAAGCACTGAACAGGTAATTCAAAAAAAAAATATTAATGATCTAAACTTAGACTATAAAATTTTTACCAACCAGTTTGATGAAATAATAAAGGCTGAAAACCTTGAAAATTATGATGAGGCTTTAAAACTTAGAAAAACTCTAGATCAACAACTTGTAGGTTTTCAGGATGTAATTACAAAACTTGCAAACAAACTTCAAAGACAATTATTAGCAAAACAAAATAGAGCATGGGAATTTGATTTAGAGGAAGGATTATTAGATAGTTCAAAATTACCAAGAATAATAATTGATCCTTACAACTCTCTTTCATTTAAGAAAGAAAAAGATTTAGATTTTAAAGATACGGTTGTGACTTTATTGATTGATAACTCAGGATCTATGAGAGGTAGACCAATCACTATCGCAGCGATTTGTGCAGATATATTATCTAGAACATTAGAAAGATGTTCAGTTAAAGTTGAAATTTTAGGATTTACTACGAAAAATTGGAAGGGCGGACAATGTAGAGAAATATGGAATAAAAAAGGAAAGCCTAAAACTCCTGGACGATTAAATGATTTAAGACATATAATTTATAAAAGCGCCGATACTCAATGGAGACAAGCAAAGAATAATCTAGGATTAATGTTAAAAGAAGGCTTATTAAAAGAAAATATTGATGGAGAAGCAATATCTTGGGCTTTCAATAGAGTAAAGAAAAGAAAAGAGGAAAGAAAAATACTTATGGTTATTTCTGATGGTGCGCCAGTAGATGATTCCACTCTTTCAGTAAACTCTGGAGATTTTTTAGAAAAACATTTAAAAAAAATAGTAAAATTTATTGAAGAAAAAAGTGAAATTGAAATTTTAGCGATTGGAATTGGTCATGATGTATCTAGATATTACAATCGTGCGATTAAAATAACCGACGTGAATGAGCTAGGTGATGTTATGATTTCACAACTAAGTGAATTATTTGATAAAAAAAATAAATTACATTAAATCTTAAATAAATCTTTATTTTGCCACTTTATAATTATTTCTGCACCGCTTCTGGTTTTTGAATTTCGACAATTAATTGTTGCAAAATTTTTTTCTAATAATGTTTTTCCAATAAATATTCCTAATCCCAAACCACTTTTATCTTTAAGTTTTTCGTTGAATGGTTTTAAATAAGGTTCGCCTATTTTTGATAGTATATCATTTGGGAATCCATCACCATCATCTTCAATTGAGATTTCTGTAAAATCATTGTCACTTTTGAGACTAATATATATTTTACTTTTACTATATTTATTTGCATTACCAATAAAATTTCTTAATCCATAGACAATCTCAATTGATTTTGTGATTTTTTTTGAATTTGAGTCTTGATCAAAATTAAATATAAAAACTTTTCCACTTGTTTCATTAAATGAAGCAATAATTTCTTTCAAATAATTTCTAATACTTAAATCTTCATCAATAAAATCATCTTCCTCATTTGGATTTAGAGATAATCTTTTTAAGATTTGATTACATCTTTCAACTTGGCTAGATAATAATTCAATATCAGGAAATATATCTTTATTATTTTTAAATTGTTCTTTAAGTTCTTGTGAGATTATCTTTATAGTTGATAATGGTGTTCCTAGTGAGTGTGCTGCAGCAGCAGCTTGACCTCCTAAAGATAACATTTCATGCTCTTTTGCCATTACTTCCTCCATTTTGTTTAAAGCTTCTTTTCTTAATCGTGACTCTGATCCAAATATTATTGCAAAAAAGTTTAAAAAAACTAAAGCTATAATTAATGAGATAGGAATAGAATAGTAGTAGTAAGGACTAACGTGAAAATGGTCACTTAAAGGTCCTGGTAAATCTTTATGAAAAAAAGTAAGAAAGATAATTACTAATATTGTAGTCAATACAAGTAACAAATTTGTTCTTAAACCTAAGTTAGAAGATGCAAAGATACTTGGGATTATGATAAAAATTATAAAAGGATTAGATATTCCCCCTGTTAAATAGATAAGTACTCCTAGTTGAAAAATGTCTATCAATAAAAAAATTAAAGCCGATCTATCCGATAATTGCGTTTTTTGATAAATTAAAATTAAATATAGATTACTTAAAATTCCTGCAAAAACTGCAATATTAGCTAAAAAAAAATCAAACTGAAAATTTAAATAAAAATAAACAATATTGATTGATATTAACTGCCCAATTATGCCAATCCATCTCAGATTAATATAAGTAGATTTTTTTAAAGTATAAAATTTTGAAGTTTCAAAAAACTTCATTTTAAATATCTAAATTTTGCACATTTATTGCGTTAGAAATGATAAAATCTTTTCTTAATCCAACATCACTACCCATTAGTGTATGGATTAAATTTTGATCTTTTTTTAAGTCTTTAGAATACTGAACTTGAAGTAAATTTCTTGTTTCTGGATCTAAAGTTGTATTCCATAACTCATCAGGGTTCATTTCCCCTAATCCTTTAAATCTTTGAATATTCATCTTTGATTTTTCAATATCTATTTCCTTTAAAAAATCTTTTGAATTTTTTTTGAGTTTTTTAAAGTTTTGAGAATTTTTGATAATATAATTTTCTAATTCTTTTTCATCTTTAATGTAAATAGCTTTTGATCCCTTATTAATCTTAAATAAAGGTGGTTGCGCTAGATAAACATGTCCATTTTCAATCAGTTTATTGAATGGTTTATTATTGAAAAAAGTTAATAAGAGTGCTCTAATATGTGAACCATCTACATCAGCATCGGTCATAATTATAATTTTTCCATATCTTAGATCTTTTAAGTCAATCTCTTGTGATTTAGGATCTAAGCCTAGAGCATTTATCAAAGTTAAAATTTCATTTGATGAAATCATTTTTGATAATGCTTTTGTTCTTTGGTCACTACCATTCTGATTTCCATTTTTTTTAATTTGTAGATCTTCTACATAGGTATTTAATATTTTACCTCTCAGAGGTAAGACTGCTTGATTTGCTCTATTTCTACCTTGTTTAGCTGAACCCCCTGCAGAGTCTCCCTCTACAATAAACAATTCTGTACCCTCTTGCTTTCCAATTTGACAGTCAGCAAGTTTACCTGGGAGTCCACTTAATTCTAAAGCTCCTTTTCTTCTAACACTTTCTCTAGCTTTTCTAGCTACATCTCTTGCCATTGCAGCTTGAATAATTTTTGCTAAAACTATTTTAGATATCGATGGATTTTGATCAAACCAAATAGATAATTTTTCGTTTATTATGGTTTCTACTATATTTCTTATTTCAGAAGAAACTAATTTATCTTTAGTTTGTGATGAAAATTTTGGATCAGGTATCTTAGTTGATAAAACACAAGTAAGACCTTCTTTTATATCATCACCAGATATTGTTAATTTATTTTTTTTTAAAAGATTATTTTCATTAGCATATTTATTTATTACACGCGTGAGTGCACTTCTAAACCCTAATACATGAGTACCTCCATCCTTTTGATATATATTATTAGTGTACGGCAAAACATCTTCTGAGTAGCCAGCGTTCCATTTTAATGAACACTCTACTTCAACACTATTTTTCTTTCCCTCTATATAAATTGGCTTTTTGAATAAATCATTCCCATTCTTATTTTTTAATTTTTCCCTTTTTTCGTCAAGAAAATCTACAAACTCGAGTACACCACCATCGAATTTAAAATCTTGAATTTTTTCCTTTTTTTGAGAACCATCTACAAAAGTAATCTTAATCCCTTTGTTTAAAAATGCTAATTCACGCATTCTTTTTATTAAAATACCTCCACTAAATTTTGTTGAAGAAAAAATTTTTTTAGATGGAAGAAATGTAATTTGAGTACCAGTATCCTTTGACTTTCCTATAACTTTAAGTGGTTTTACTGCATCACCATTCTTAAATTCAATATAATATAATTTTCCATTTCTATTTACTTTAAGTTCTAATTTTTCAGATAAAGCATTTACAACAGAAACACCAACACCGTGTAAACCACCTGAAACTTTGTAAGAGTCATGGTCAAATTTTCCTCCAGCATGTAGCTGAGTCATAATTACCTCAGCAGCAGATTTTTTTTCACCTTTATGAATATCAATCGGTATTCCACGACCATCATCTTTTACTGTAACCGTACCATCAGAGTTAATTTTAACAAAAATATTTTTACAATAACCAGCCAGAGCTTCATCAATTGAATTATCAACAACCTCATAAACCATATGATGTAAACCAGTACCGTCATCAGTGTCTCCAATATACATACCTGGTCTTTTACGAACAGCCTCTAGTCCTTTCAAAACTTTGATTGAGTCTGCTTGATATGATGTAGATTTTGACATTTTTTTTTTTTGGAAAAATAAATTATAACATTTTTTAATTAAAAATGTTCAATTTTAATTGTTGAATTTTATCTAAAATACTTAAATAATCTTTAAATATAACCCTTATTTATGGCGGAGAGAATGGGATTCGAACCCATGAAAGAGTTTCCCCTTTACACGCTTTCCAAGCGTGCGCCTTCAACCGCTCGGCCACCTCTCCTTAAAAATTTGTTAATTGTACCCAGTTTTGCTCTTTACATTTGAAGTTTTTATTAAACCAATATGACAAATATCTTTCGGATAGGTAAGCAAAAAGTCTTTCTGTATCGTACCCATGTAGTTTTTCAAAATCAAAAATATCTTCACATTTTTGAAGCCAACTAAATAAATTTTCGAACCATAATTTTATAACATGTGGCTTGGCTATAAACATTATATGAGGATTGAATGAATTATTTTGAATTATAAAATTTTTAAAATCTATTTTATTTACTTCATCAAGTTTATCTATTGCTTTAATCAAGTTTCCATATCCATGGTGCATATCAAAGTGTAATAATAAATTTTGTTTTTTTTTATTATATAAAATTGAAGGATTTTTTAAAAAATTTTTCCATCCCCTTTTCAAAATTTTAATTTTTTTTGGACTATGAACTTCAATTGGGTTGCATAGAATAGCATCGTAATCTTTCCAATCTTGTTCTGGACTTTTTATTAAAAATTCATCTAAGTTGTCTTTATTTATTCTTTTAATTTCTTCAGTTTTTACCCAATAGCGTCTTTTCTGGCAAAAACCTACCCATTGGTTTGTATTCTCAGAATCTAATAAGTTTTTCCAATACCAATAATGAAAAGTTAGTTCTGAATAAAATTTTTCTTTATGAAAAATATTGTCTCCTTCATCACATCTCAAATAGTTTTCTGGAGGAGTCCCATCCCCAACCCAGCAGAATTTAAAATTTTGAGTGTTCAAAAATTCTACTTTTTTATTTGTTACACAATAAAACTTAATCTTTTCCATAATTTACTTAATTCAATATTTGTTAGTATATAAAATATCTGTATATATAACATTTATTATGGGTTTAAGAAAAACAATTAAAAAAAAAATTTGTAAATTTCTTCTAAAACAAAATATTTTTACATCTAAAAAAGTTGCTGATTTTAAAGTTAAAGAAACTTTAAAAATAATCAAACCAAAAAGAATAGATATTGAACACATAAGAATTGGTGGTAAAAATGATGGTGGATATATAGTTCCAAATGATTTAAATAATATAAGATTTTGTTTTTCTCCTGGTGTAGGCAACATATCTAATTTTGAAAAAGATTTAGCTCAAAAAAATATTAAATCCTTTCTAGCCGATTACTCTGTAGATACTAATTTTAGCAACAATCCAATGATAGATTTTGAAAAAAAGTTTGTAGGTCCTACAACCCACAATAATTTCATTTCTTTAAAAGATTGGATGATGACAAAAATAGATTATGAAAAAGAAAAAGAACTGATTTTACAAATGGATATAGAAGGTGATGAGTATGATGTAATACACTCAATTGATATAAATACTTTAAAAAAATTTAGAATAATTTTAATTGAATTTCATAATCTTCATTATCTTTTTGATGATTTTTATCACAATAAAATTACAAATATTTTCAAAAAACTCTCGGAGTTTTTTATTTGTACACATATACATCCAAATAATGATGTAGATTTTATTATGGACTCAAAAACAATTACAATTCCACCAGTGATGGAATTCAGTTTTTTAAGGAAAGATAGAGCGAAAGTGTTAGATGATAATTTGGTTTTCCCTAACAGTCTAGATCAACCCAATAATCCAAATAAAAGAGATATTATTTTGCCTAAATGTTGGTTTTATTAATTCTTAAAAAAAAACAAAAGTGATGTTTTAAACCTCTGTAGACATTATTTGATAATTTTTTCAATAATATTTGAATAAATTTACTCCAAGGTTGATATCTTTTTAACATATTATTACTATAAAAATTTGGATGTGTATGTTCATATGCAATATATTTAAAACCTAAAATTTTTAGTATTTTTATCTGAGCTTTAGTAAGTCTACCACTTAAAAAATCTCTAATACCAGAAACTAAAATTTGTTTCTTAAAATTAAAAATTAAGTTTGATTGACCAATTAATTCATATTCTGAAAATAATGAGCCATTATATTCATTGTGAACTTTTGCTATAGATTGCATAATAATATTTGTAATCCATTCACTCGTATTTTTTAATCTTCTTTTTTTTTGTTTTAATTTTTTAATTAAAAAGTTTATTTCTAAAGGAGAAATAGAAATAAATTGAGCTAAACTTGAAATATAATATTTGGGCAATTCTCCTAATATATTCTTATTTGTGTGATAATAAGCTTTATGAAAATACGATGTTGTACCAAAATAATTTGAAAATTTTTTATTAGTAAAATCTAATTTATTTATTAAAATTGTATCTGCATCCCATATTGTTATATTTTTTTTATTTTTTTCAACAAAATCAATCACAAAAGATATTTTTAAGATTTGTTGATAATACCATGAAAGTCTACCCTGAATAACTTTATGGTATTTTGTTTTTTTAAAATATTTATTTGATATACCTCGAAATTTTCTAAAACTTATTAGACTATTTTCATTTATAATTTTAACATTTTTTTTTTTGATTTTTTTTTTAAAAAATTTTTTATCCTTATTCGGACATATTATATAAAAGTAGTTTTCTTTATAAAATTTATTAAAATTTTCTAAATTATCTAAAATAATAGGACAATTGCCTTTTAATGAAACCTGACAAATATTAGGCATTTATTTACTTCTTTTTAAAATTTTCTTCAATTTGTCAATATTCATAGAAGAATTAATTGGCATCCCAAATTTTAGATGTTTGGTCAAAAAAATTTTTTTTATAATTGGATTATCTTTTTTTGCAAAATCATAAACATACTTTGGTTTTCCACCAATATTTATTATCCCTTTTTTATTTAAAAGTTTAAATATGATTTGAGCTACTTCATCATGATAAATGAAACTTGTTTTTACATCTGCAAAAGCTTTTTTATGTACAAAAGGCTTTTGTGTCATACATACCCTTAAAATAAGGGAGTTTTCATAAAGATGAACTGAACTTTCTCCACCAAGTTTAGACCAGGCATAGTTGTTAACCGGCAAAAGAGGGTCTGTTTCAGCATAATTCCCTTTTTTTCCAGGGTATACGTAATGTGTAGAAAAATAAATTAATTTAATATTCATCTCTGAACAAATTTTTGTAATATTTGCAGTGCCAATAATATTTAAATTTATACTCTGTTTAATATTTTTTTCATGAATTTTCATGGGCCTTGATAAACCTGCTAGATGTATTAAAAAATTTGCTTTAGTTTTTTTCAAATACTTATAAATACTTTTTTCATTTAAAATATTGAGATCTCTTTTTGAAGGAAAATAAAGTGTATATTTCGTATTTAAATTTTTTAAATACGTTCCAAATCTTCCTGTTCCACCCGTAATTACAATTTTTTTTTTCATTATTACAACTTACATTATAATTATACTTTTTTCTTATTATTTTATATGATTAAAATAAAATTAAAGAAATTCTATAAATTAGAAAATGCAATTCAAATTTTTGAAAAAAATTATTGGTATTCTTGGTTATAAGTTAGTCGATAAAAATCTAGTTAAAAATAATAGACTTATTGATAAAAATAATTTTTTTTCAATAAATACTATATTAGAAGAAATATTTAAGAGTCAAAAAATAAATCAATTAATTCAAATTGGTGCTAATGATGGTAAAAGATTTGATGAAATTAACAAATATATAAAAAAATATTCCCCTCATTGTGTATTAGTAGAGCCTATTCAATTATACTTCAAGCAACTTAAAGAAAATTACAAAAATCATAAAAATATAATATTTGAAAAATTAGCTATTTCCGTTGATGGTGAAATACAATATTTATTTAAAGTAAAAGAATCTAAACTCAAATATTATGATGAACATATAAAAGGAATTACTTCTTTTGATAAAAGACACTTAGAAAAACATGGTGTTAATTCTTCGCACATAGAAAAAGAAAATGTTGAAAGTATTACAATTGTAGAATTAATAAATAAATATGAAAAAAAAGTAGACCTTCTTATTATAGATGCAGAGGGTTATGATGGAAAAATAGTATTGGATCTTTTACAAAAATCTGAAAAATTTCCAATCATAATATTCGAATTTATACATATTAAAAACCAGATTTTTGAAAATCTAATTGATCAATTAAAAAAAAAATATTCTATATATGTATTAAATGAAAATCTAATTTGTATTCCAAAAGAAAAAAAAATCAAATTAAGTATTGATATCAATTAGCCAATTCAAATATTTTTTTTTATTTTCTAAAAGATAATTTGGAAACTTTTCATCTAGTAAAATTGGAACATATTTTTCATCTCTTCCAATAATATCTTTACCCAATCTTATTCTTTGAGTAATTTCATTAATATCTAAATATTTTTCGTCTATTTTCTCTTTAAAAATATGTGGATCATTCGTTTCACACAAATTTTTATATTTATATAAAAGTTTTTCAGGCTCTTTTAGATTACAAAAATGCCATCCACCATCTTTGATGATGTTATTAAGTCTAAATTTATCTATTCTCCAAAATGGTCTTTTTTTAAATTTTAAATCTCTTAACCATTGAGGAGATCGTAAATATTTTTTCAAACAAATTCTAGTTCCATACCAATGTGGTTTTTTTGTACTATGAAGATTGAGTTTATAATAAAAATGTAGTTGTTCAAAAACTGCAAATCTCATATTTTTAGTAAACTCCTTTATTTTTTTAGGGTTTGGAATTTCATCCAAATCAGAAATTAAAATTACATCATCTTCATCTGCAGATATTAGCCCTCTGTTAATACAATTTCTTTGGAAATTTTCTCTCAAATAAGGATTATCACCACTTGGCATGTCCTCAACAGGAATATAAATTATTTTATTTTTAAATTTTTTGAATTTTTCTAAATCAAATTTAAGATTTTTAGGATTATTTTGCCAAGTTTTATTACCCTCAACTATTACAAAATAATCTATATAATCATCTAAAATATTTAATCTTAACTCAAGTAATAAATCTTCATCCCAATAGGAAAAGCAATCAAATATTTTCATTTTTTTTCTTTATTAATTTTAAGCACTCCAATAAAAGCTTCTTGAGGAATTTCGACTTTACCAAATTGTTTTGATCTCAACTTACCCTTTTTTTGTTTTTCTAATAACTTCCTTTTTCTATCAGTAGCCCCACCTCCATGAATTTTGGTAAGTACATCTTTTTTAAAACCCTTTATTGTCTCTCTAGCTATAATTTTTCCTCCAATAGCTGCTTGAACTGGAATCATGAAGTTATGTCTTGGAATTAAATCTTTAAGTTTTTCACATACCTCTCTGCCAATTTTTTGAGCAAAATTCTTATGAATCATCATGGCTAATGCATCTACAGGTTCACCATTAACTAAAATACTAAGTTTTACTAGTTCTCCTTCTCTGTGATCAATTATATCATAATCAAAACTAGCATAACCACTTGTCAATGATTTAATCCTATCATTAAAATCAAAAACTACCTCATTTAAAGGAAGCTCATAATTTAAAACTGCTCTATTTCCAGTGTAAGTTAAATTAGTCTGAATTCCTCTTTTATCCTGACACAATTTAATGATTGATCCCAAAAATTGATCAGGAGTAATAATTGTTGATTTTATCCATGGTTCTTCAATAGACTTAATTAAAGTTGGATCAGGGAGTGTTGATGGATTTTGTAAATTGATTGTTTTTTCGTTATTCAAGTTAACTTTATAAACGACTCCTGGTGTTGTAGTTAGTAAGTTGACATCAAACTCTCTTTCAAGTCTTTCAGTAACAATTTCGAGATGTAACAAGCCTAAAAATCCACATCTAAATCCAAGTCCTAGAGCTGATGACGATTCTGGCTCATAAGAAAAACTTGCATCATTCAATTGAAGTTTAGCTAATCCATCTTTTAATTTTTGATACTCTGAGCTATCAACAGGAAACAATCCACAAAAAACTACCGGTTTACTTGGTTTAAAACCTGGTAATGCATCTAAAGGTGCTTTATTTGCATCACAAATAGTATCTCCAACCTTTGTGTCTGACAAAACTTTAATTCCAGTAGTAATAAAACCAATTTCACCAGAGTTTAACTCATTAATATCTTTTGGCTTTGGAGTAAAAACTCCAACTTTTTCAACAATATAATCTTGATTAGTGGATAACATTTTAATTTTCATATTTTTTTTTAATGTTCCGTTTATAACTCTTACTAAGATTACTACTCCTAGGTAGGTATCGTACCAACTATCAACTAGTAAACATTTCAGATTTTCATCTGGAGATCCTTTTGGACTAGGTAGTCGATTGATAATTTGCTCAAGGATTTCTACTATCCCTTCTCCAGTTTTACCAGAACAAGGGATTGCATCCTCGGTATCTATTCCAATAACATCTTCTATCTGTTTTTTTGTTTTATCTAAATCGGATGCAGGTAAATCTATTTTATTAAGCACTGGAATAATTTCATGATTTATATCCAATGCTTGATATACATTTGCTAGTGTTTGTGCTTCTACACCTTGAGTACTATCTACAATTAATATTGAACCTTCACAGGCATATAAAGACCTACTAACTTCATAACTAAAATCTACATGTCCAGGAGTATCAATAATATTAAGTATGTATTCTTTGCCATTTTTTGATTTATAATTTAATTTTACAGTTTGAGCTTTTATTGTAATTCCTCTTTCCCTCTCTATATCCATAGAGTCTAAAACTTGTGCCTTCATTTCCCTTTCAGTCAGACCACCACATTTATGAATAATTCTATCTGCTATCGTTGATTTTCCGTGATCGATATGTGCAATTATCGCAAAATTTCTAATATTATTAATAGTGCTCATTTTATTTAAGAACGAATTTTAGCACCAGTCTTTTTTTCCACATTATCAATGATCAGCTTATTCAACTTTTCTAAATCGTTATCATTTAATGGTTTGTTCATTGACTGAATAGTTATGTTTAAAGCTATTGACTTTTTATTTTCAGGTATTTTTTCCCCTTCATAAACATCAAAAATATTAACATCTTTTATAAGCTCTCTATCGGTATTAAAAATAATCTCAATTAACTCTTGTGTATCAAAATTTTTATCAATGATAAAAGCAAAATCTCTTTCTGATTTTTGAAAATCAGTAACTAAATATTTTGTTTTTTGATCTTTGAGAGTTTTTTTTGTATCTTTAAGGTTATTAACAAATATCTCAAAACCAATTAAAGACTCAGTTTTAATATTCATTTTTTTTATTATTGTTGGATGTATTTCACCAAAATATGCTGCCACTCTGTCTTTGCCCTTATTTAAAAATACTCTACCGGATTTTCCAGGATGATAATAGTTAGGTGTATTATCATCTACAAAAAATTTTGATCTATCGTAACCCACCTCAACTAATGTTTTGAAAACATCTTTTTTAATATCAAATATATCGATATTTCGTTCTTTTTCGATCCAAGAAAGTCTATTAATTTTTCCTGAACGGAGCGCACCTATAACAGTTTCTTGTTCTCCAGGGTTTGATCCATAAAAAACTGGACCAATCTCAAATATTGATAAATCTTTAAAATCTCTATTTAGATTCTTGTTTAAATGATAAATCAAATTAGAAAATATAGAATTTCTCAAAACATCAAGATCTGAACTTATTGGGTTAACAATCTTTATATTCTTATTGTTAGATTTAAAATAATCATTAATTTTTGAGTCGGTGAATGACCAAGTTATAGCCTCTTGATATCCCTTTGCAGCAATTGCTCTTTGTAAAAAATGAAAAAGTTTTTGAGATTTATTTAATGTTGGTTTTTTTCTATTTTTTATTGGTTCAATTTGTTTGATTTTATCATAACCATAAATTCTCATCAATTCTTCTATAACATCAATTTCCTGAGTTATATCAGGCCTCCAAGATGGTACTTTTAATTTCAAGAAATTCTTATTAATTCTAATACCAAATCCTAAGTCATTTAAAATTTTAATTATCACTTTAGTTGGTAATTTAAACCCTGCAATTTTTTGAAATGACTTAATTTCAAATTTTATATAAGTATCTTTAAATTTACCTATACTCTTAATATCTATTTTATTTATTTCACCGCCACAAATTTCTTTAATTAATTCCGAAGCTTTAACTAATCCTTCTTCTATAGAAAATGGATCAATACCCCTCTCAAATCTAAATTTTGCGTCAGTATCTATATTTAATTCTTTTGAAGTTTTTCTTATAGATCTAGGTGTAAAGTAAGCTGACTCTAGTAGAACATTTTTTGTTCCAAGCTCAGTTCCTGTTGTAATACCTCCTATAATTCCTCCTAAGCCTAAAACTCCACTATTATCAGTAATAACACACATTCCCTCACCAAGTTTATACTCTTTGTTATTTAAAGCTTTAAATTTTTCACCCTTTTTAGAATTTCTAACAATGATGCCTTTATTAATTTTATCAGCATCATAGGCATGCAAAGGTCTATTTAAATCCAACATTATATAATTCGTTACATCTACAATTGCTGAAATTGGTTTTTGACCTATGGAAATCAACTTATCTTTTAACCATTGGGGACTTTCAACATTTTCAACATTTTTAATTAAACAACTTCCAAAAGCTAGGCATCCCTGGTTTTTTTCACTTGAAATTTTGACGTTTATTTTCTTATTTCCTTTAAACTTAATTTTTTTGTTTTTACTAATTATAAATTTACCAAACCCAGCAGCAGATAAATCTCTTGCTATACCTCTTATACCCAAACAGTCAGATCTGTTTGGTGTTATAGATAAATCAATCAATTTTGATGATTTTTTATCAAAATATTTTTTTCCAACTTTTTTATAATATTTATTTTTTTTAAGTTCTATTATCCCATCACTTTCATTAGACAAATTAAGTTCGGCTTCTGAGCATAACATTCCATAAGAAGTTACATTTCTTATTTTCGTAACTGACAATTTAATATTATTTTTTGGAATTATAGCACCTGGAGGAGCATAAATTGTAAAAAGCCCATCTTTAGCATTAGTGGCGCCACAAACAACTTCTATAGTTTTACTCTTTCCAATATCAACGTCACATATTTTAAGTCTATCTGCATTCGGGTGTTTTTTTGCTTTAACAATTTTTGCAACAATGAATTTATCTAAGTCCATAGATGCATCTTCAACACTTTCTACCTCTAAACCTATATCTGTAAGTTTACTCAATAAAAATTTTTCTGAATTATTTGTTAGAAGATGATCTTTCAGCCAGTCGTAGGTAATTTTCATCTACTTAATCCTCTATAATTTGTTGGAACATCTATTGGATCAAAGCCATAATGATTTAGCCAACGATAATCACACTCAAAAAAAGATCTTAAATCATTTATTCCATATTTTAACATAGCCAAACGATCTATTCCTATTCCAAATGCATATCCTTGATATTTTTTAGGATCAACTTTTACATTTTTCAAAACATTTGGATGCACCATTCCACAGCCTAAAATTTCTAACCACTTGTCTCCTTCACCAATTATTATTTTTCCATCTTTAATTTCATATCCAATATCGACTTCTGCAGATGGTTCTGTAAATGGGAAATGACTAGGTCTAAATCTCATTTTAATCTTATCAACTTCAAAAAATTCTTTAATAAAATAATTTAAACAACCCTTAAGATGACCCATATTAATATTTTTATCTATATGAAGTCCCTCTACTTGATGGAACATCGGAGAATGTGTTTGATCACTGTCAGATCTATAAGTTCTCCCTGGTGCAATAATTTTAAATGGTGCTTTTCCATTCATCATCGTTCTAATTTGAACAGGAGATGTGTGTGTTCTTAACAGTTTTTCTTTATTTACATCTAAATAAAATGTATCGTGCATGTCCCTTGCTGGATGATTGTCTGGTGTATTTAATGCAGTAAAATTATTATACTCATTTTCTACATCTGGACCTTCTTCGACATTGAAACCAATTTCAGAAAAAATTGCAGATATTTCATCAATAGTTTGAGACACTGGATGTATTTTTCCTCTAAGAAAATTTCTCTCAGGCAAAGTCACATCAATCTTTTCTTTTCGAAGTTTAATATTTATTTGCTCAATCTCTACTTCTTTAGATTTTAAATCAATCAAATCACTCAGCTCATCTTTTATCAAGTTTAAATCAGAGGCAAATTTTTTTCTTTCTGATTCTGCAATTGAACCTATTTTTTTAAATTGTGAAGTAATTAAACCTTCTTTTCCAAACAAGTCTGTTTTGATTTGATTTATCTCAGAAGGGTTTAATTTAGATTGTATTTTTAATAAGAATTTTTCTTTTATTTTTTTTAGTTCTGACATTATTACAGATTATTTCTTCAGAAAAATAAAACAATAGTGAAGATTAATTTAAAGCAGATTGTGCTTTTTGAACTATAGTTTTAAAGGCTTCTGGACTATCATAAGCTATTTCAGCCAGTATTTTTCTATCAATTTTAATTCCACACTTATTCAAGCCATTGATAAACTTTGAATAAGTAAGACCCTCTGCTCTAACACCCGCATTAATTCTTTGTATCCAAAGTGATTTGAAATCTCTTTTTTTATTTCTACGATCTCTGTAAGCATATTGCATTGCCTTTTCCATTGCTTGCTTTGCAACTCTTATTGTATTTTTTCTTCTTCCCCACTGACCTTTGACGGCCTTTAAGACTTTTTTGTGTTTAGCTTTTAGTTTTAAGTTTTGGCATAATTGAGCGAGGTTATACAAAGAATGTTATAAATTTACAACCTATTTAAAAGCCTATAAAGGCTGAATTACCATAATCATTTGTTTTCCATCAAATTTAGGATGCAATTCAACCTTACCAATCTCTTTCATATCTTCCTTAATCTTTGTCATAAGCTCACTACCCAGATGTGAATGTTGAAGCTCTCGACCTTTAAATCTTATCGTAAATTTTACTTTATCCCCTTTCGCTATAAATTTTTTTGCGTTTTTAACTTTAAACTCATAGTCATGGGTTTCAGTTACTGGCCTCATCTTAATTTCTTTTAGGGAAATTATTTTTTGTTTTTTTTTTGCGAGATTTGCTTTTTTTTGTGCATCATATTTAAATTTTCCCATATCCATTATTTTGCAAACAGGGGGCTTTGCGTTTGGGGAAATTTCTATTAAATCGAGTCCTTGGTTTTTAGCCATTGATATAGCTTCATTCGTCCTAAGAATTCCTAAATTTTCTCCATCTCTAGAAATTACCTGAACTTCAGGTGAAGATATTCTATTGTTAAACCTTGGACCTCGGTCTTTAGTTCTTCTCTGAAAATAATTTTGCTTAAAATCTGCCACTTAGTTTGAAAATGCTTTATTTAAAGCAGAGAATGTTTTTAAGAATTTTTTTAGTTCCATATTTTCTTGTTTATTAGAATCCAATCTTCTAATCGTTACTGAGTTAGAGTCAACTTCTTTTTTACCACAAATTAATAAAAGAGGGATTTTGGCTAATGAATGATCTCTAATTTTATAATTTAAATTCTGATTTTTTAAATCAACAATTGAACTGATGCCAGCTTGTTTGATTTGATCAGATACTTTTATTGCATAATCATTAAATTCTTCTGAAATTGGAATAACGACTGTTTGCAATGGAGAAATCCAAAATGGAAATTTACCAGCATAGTTTTCAATTAATATCCCAATAAATCTTTCTAGAGAACCAAATAATGCTCTGTGTAACATTACCGGGATCTTTTTTGTTCCATCTTTATCAACATAAGAAGCACCTAATCTTCCTGGCAAATTAAAATCAACCTGTAAAGTTCCACATTGCCAATCTCTTCCTATTGCATCTCTTAAAACAAATTCAATCTTTGGTCCATAAAATGCACCTTCGCCTTTATTAATTGTATATTCTAATTTCGTTGCTTTTACTGCCTCTAGCAATGCAGCTTCTGCTTTATCCCATACTTTATCATCACCAACTCTTAAATCTGGTCTGTCAGAATATTTAAGTATAACATTTTTAAAACCAAGATCTTTATAAATTTCTAAAATAAGATTGGTTACTGTTAAGCACTCCTCAGTTATCTGATCTTCAGTACAAAATATGTGAGCATCATCTTGAGTAAAAGCTCTTACTCTTAAAAGGCCATGAAGCGCGCCTGAAGGTTCATAACGATGGACTTTTCCAAACTCAGACATTTTTAGTGGTAAATCTTTATAACTTTTTAAACCTTGATTAAAAACTTCCACACAGCCTGGACAGTTCATCGGTTTGATTGCAAATATTTTTTCATCTGGAGTAGTTGATGTATACATGTTTTCTCCAAACTTTTCCCAATGACCAGATTTTTCCCATAAACTTCTGTCTAAAACTTCTGGAGTGTTTATTTCTTTATAACCTGCTATATCTTGTTTCATTCTCATATAATTGATTAATTTTTGAAATAATGCCCAACCTTTCTCATGCCAAAAAACTGATCCTGGACTTTCTTCTCTAAAATGAAACAAATTCATTTCTTTGCCTAGTTTTCTATGATCTCTCTTTTCTGCTTCTTCAATTCTTTTTAAATAAACATCCAAATCTTTTTGACTCGCCCAGCTTGTTCCATATATTCTTTGTAGCATTTCATTATTTGAGTCACCTCTCCAGTATGCTCCTGAAACTTTTGTTAATTTAAAAAATTTTCCAATTTTTCCTGTTGAGGATAAATGCGGTCCTCTACATAAATCATGCCACTCTCCATGAAAATAAATAGATACCTCTTCATCTTTTGGTATACTTTCTATCAGCTCAGCTTTATAGAGTTCCCCTTTTTTTTTGAAGTGAGCAATTGCTTTATCTCTACTCCAAACCTCCCTTTTGGTTTGCTCATCTCTATCAACTATCTCTCTCATTTTAAGCTCAATCTTTTTCAAATCATCCTCAGTGAAAGGTTCTTTTCTTGCAAAATCATAATAAAAACCATTCTCAATAACTGGACCAATTGTTACTTGAGTTCCAGGGAATAATTCTTGAACTGCCATTGCTAAAATATGGGCAGTATCATGTCTAATTGTTTCAAGCCCTTCTTGATTTTTTGATGTAAATATTTTTACAGAACAATCTTTTTCAATTATAAAATCTAAATCTTTTAATTCTCCATCAACACTAATTACCATAGCT
>CACDMG010000006.1 GCA_902553845.1 uncultured Pelagibacteraceae bacterium | reverse complement strand
TTATTAAGATTATTTAGTGTTGTTTACCAAGGATCGATTTACCTGATGGTACACGAACCTCATCAACCATTTTTTGCGTTGCAGCGTTTGGCTCTGCAGTAATTAAACTTACTACAACCATAGCCACTAAGCTGACAGCTGAACCAAAGATACCAAATGTTAACTGTGTAATACCTAAGAATCCACTTCCACCGCTTCTTACCCAAATTAGGTAACCTGCACCAGAAATTAATCCTAAAGCCATACCAGCTATTGCACCTTCTCTGTTAGCTCTCTTCCACCATACACCAAGTACAAGTGGGAAGAATAATCCAGACATCGCAAAGTCAAAAGCCCAGATAACTGAACCTAAGATACCTTGGATCTCCATTGCCGCAATAGTTGCTCCAGCAAAACCAATTACTACAAGTAATACCCTTGCAACAACTAGTCTTTTTGCAGTTTCTGCTTTTGGATCAATGATCTTGTAGTACAAGTCATGAGATAAAGCATTTGCAATCGCTAGAATTAAACCATCAGCTGTTGACATGGCAGCAGCCATACCACCAGCAGCAACTAGACCTGAGATTACGTATGGTAATCCAGCTATTTCTGGAGTTGCTAATACAACGGCTTTACCACCCATGAAGAACTCGTTTAATTCAACAGTTCCATTTCCGTTAAAGTCGCTGATAAACATTAAGTTTGCTTGGTTCCAGTTTTGATACCAATCTATCGCTTGAACATCTGCTACTGATTTACCGATAATACCTGTTGGTAATGACGGATCAATCAATGCTAACTTAGACAGTGTTGCTAACATTGGAGCAGAAGAATAAAGTAGGAAGATAAAGAATAAAGACCAACCTACTGATTTTCTAGCTGCTTTTACACTTGGAGTAGTAAAATATCTCATCATCACGTGAGGCAATGAGGCTGTTCCCATCATCATCGCTAGTGCTAATGAAATAAATGCCCAAGGCGTAGCGTTAACCGCTGAGTGAGCTTTAGTTATTCCAGCTAAGCCTTTTGGTACCATAGCAAGATTCTCTTTAGAGTTTGCCACAAAACCAAACTGCTGTTCTAATTCACCTATTCTAGCTACTTCATCAGCTAACATGAAGTGAGGGAAGAAACCCGCTCCAATTTTGTTACTGATCCAGAATACTGGAAGTAAATAAGCAATAATTAACACGATATATTGTGCAACCTGTGTCCAAGTTACTCCTCTCATACCACCTAACATTGAACATAATAAAATACTTATTAATCCAACATAAACAGCGTATTGAAATGGAATATCAAGTGCAACAGATGCAATAGTACCTGTAGCGTTTATTTGTGCAGTCACATAAGTAAATGAAGCAACAGTTAAAACTATTACTGCCATTAACCTTGATAAATTACCACCGTATCTTGTACCAATAAAATCTGGAACTGTGTAACAGCCAAATTTTCTTAAGTATGGTGCTAATAGCGATGCAACTAACACGTATCCACCTGTCCAACCAACAAGTAGTGCCATATAACCGTAACCTTTGAAGTAAATACCACCAGCCATTGCAACGAACGATGCACCAGACATCCAGTCTGCCGCTGTCGCCATTCCATTGAATACGGTAGGTACTTGTCTTCCAGCTACGTAATACGCATCTGCTTGAGCTGTACGTGATAGATAACCAATTATTGCGTAGATGGCTACTGTAAAAGCAACGAAACAAATTCCGATTGCTTTAGCTGACATACCCATCTGTTCGGCAATTGCCATTATGATTATGAAAGCTAAAAATCCACCTGTATAGATTCCATAAACTTTAGGCAAATTGTCTATAAAATTACCTTTTATCATTAGTCGTCTCCTCTCTCACTGAAGCCGAATTCTTCATCAATTTTTTCTTGTCTATTCGCAAACCAGAAAATTAAGATTACGAAAATTCCAAGAGAACCTTGACAAGTGAACCAATAAGTTAGCGGATAACCAAATGGTCCCGTAACTTCGTTCATTTCTGCTCCGAAAAGGAAGATGCCAATTGAGAATACAAACCAAATTGCTAATGTAACCATTAACAATCCCCTGGTTTTTTCCCAGTGTTGTGCTTGTTTTGACATTGTATATACCTCTCTCTTTTAGTTATAACTGGCGAAAATCATAACCATTATGAAGGAGATTCAAAGTATTAAAATTGTTCAAAATTAGGGACTTTTTGAGGTATAAGTAAGCAAAATACCGCATTTTATGTCAAAATATAAATTATCTTGGAAAGATCTAACTTGGAACGATTTTAAGATTTATTTATTTGCTCTATTTAGAGCCTTTATTCCAAAGAAAAAAATTAAAAATTTAATTGATCTCGAGGAATTTATTCAAACAAAGTCAGCCTGGGTTACACAAGTTACTCTTTATGGTTATTTAAAAACAAGAATGGGAACTAGGTATGTTCTTCATTTTGAGAATGATGAATTTATGTCATCAGTTAATTTAGCTAAATGGAATATTTATGCTGTTGCTTTACAAGACCTTACTTTTTTTACATTTTCTTTTTTAAAGACAGGCTTTAACTATAGTGAATTTGAAAAAGCTAAAGAAATTTTTTTAAATATTTTAGATGATGAGATTTCTAATAAAATGCCATCAACTGTTATTGAAGATGCTAAAAAAAAATTCAATGAAAGATTTCAAAATATAAATTGGGAAAACTATTATAACGATCTACCTTTTAATCCAAGTGCACTTGCATTATACAAATGGGCACCTATTGCAGAAGACTTAAAAACATTGGATCGTAAAATAGTTCTTAACTCAGTGATTTTAAAATGGGATATTGTTAAGAAGGAATTTAAAGAAAGAATAAATTTTTAAGTATTTTTTCTATTTTCAACCAAACTATCGACTACACTTGGATCTGCTAAAGTTGTGGTATCACCTAATTGACCATGTTCATTAGCAGCAATCTTTCTTAGGATTCTTCTCATAATTTTTCCTGATCTTGTTTTAGGCAAACCAGGGGTAAAATGGATTAGATCTGGAGTCGCTAAAGGACCTATTTGTTTTCTAACCCATAATTTTAATTCTCTTTCAAGATCTCCAGTCTCTGATTCTCCAGCATTAAGTGTTACATAACAATACAAACCATTACCTTTAATATCATGTGGATAACCAACAACTGCTGCTTCAGCAACTTTAGGGTGAGCTACAAAAGCACTTTCAATTTCAGCAGTGCCAAGATTATGTCCTGAAACAATTATTACATCATCTACTCTTCCTGTAATCCAATAATATCCATCCTTATCCCTTCGGCACCCATCACCAGTAAAATATTTTCCATCGAATTGTGAAAAATAAGTATCAATAAATCTTTGGTGGTCACCGTACACAGTTCTCATTTGACCAGGCCAAGATTGAGAAATGCAAAGTCTTCCTTCGCCAGCACCTTTCACTTCTTTTCCATCTTTATCTAAAAGACATGGTTTAATTCCATAGAAAGGTTTTGTGGCAGATCCAGGTTTTAAAGGGATTGCACCGGTTTGAGGAGCAATTAATATTCCACCTGTTTCAGTTTGCCACCAAGTATCAACTATTGGACATTTGGAATTTCCAACAGTTTTAAAATACCACATCCAAGCCTCAGGATTTATTGGTTCTCCAACTGTACCTAATAATTTAAGTGATTTTCTTGAAGTTTTATTCACTGGTTCGTCACCTTCTCTCATCAAAGCTCTGATTGCTGTTGGAGCTGTATAGAATGTATTGACTTTGAATTTATCTACTATTTGCCACCATCTTGAACTATCAGGATAATTAGGGACACCTTCAAACATTATGGTCGTTGCTCCGTTAGAAAGTGGTCCATAAATAATATAGCTATGTCCAGTAACCCAACCAATATCTGCAGTACACCAATAAATATCTTTTGGTTTGTAATTAAATATATATTGATGTGTCATTGATGCATAAACCATGTATCCACCAGTTGTATGTAAAACTCCTTTTGGTTTTCCAGTGGATCCAGAAGTATAAAGAATAAATAAAGGATCTTCTGCATTCATTTCTTCAGGGTCACAATTACTAGATACATCTTTTATTAAGTCATGATACCAAACATCTCTTTCGCTATTCCAAAAAACGTAATTTCCAGTTCTTTTAACAACAATACATTTTTTTACATTTGGACAGTTAGTTAATGCCTCATCAGTTGTCGCTTTGAGGGGAATTGTTTTTCCTCCTCTTACACCTTCATCCGCTGTAATAATGTATTCTGACTCACAATCATTAACTCTGCCAGATATGGAGTCAGCTGAAAAACCTCCAAAAATAATAGAATGAATTGCTCCAATTCTAGCACATGCTAACATTAAAACTGCTAATTCAGGAATCATCGTTAAGTAAATTGTTACACGATCTCCTTTTTTAATTCCTAATTTTTTTAGACCATTTGCGGCCTTAGAAACCTTTTGGTGTAATTGCTTATATGAAATTTTCTGTGTGTCTTTAGGATCATCTCCAACCCAAATAATTGCTGTTTTATCTTTTTTATCTTTTAGGTGTCTATCTATACAGTTTGCAGATGCATTTAACGTTCCATCTTCAAACCATTTTATTCTAACTTCATCTTTACTATATTTAACATCTTTTATTTTTTTGTATGGTTTAATCCAAGTGATTCTCTTTCCCTCTTTTTTCCAGAATGCATTATTATTTTTAATAGAATCATTGTATCTTTTTTGATATTGAGCTTTATTTGCTAGACTGCTCTTTATCCACTCTGGTCTAGTTTTAAATATTAATTCAGATGATGAGTTCTCTTTTTTTTTTGTTTTATTAGATACTTTTTTTTTCAATCTAGATTTTTTTTTATATTTTTTTACTATTTTTTTTGATTTAGTTTTGACTTTCTTTCTTCTTTTTTTTGACCTAGATTTTTTTCTTTTATTCGGCATAAATTTTTTTTTAAATTTTACCCATGTTATTTAAAATTTTCCAGCTTTTAGAGTCAATAGGCATAACAGATAAACGACTTTGTTTAATTAATGATAAATGGCTCAATTGCTTATTTTTCTTAATATTTTCAAGTTTGATAGGTTTTTTAACTTTTTTAATAAATTTAACTTTAACGGCTACAAATCGACCAGATTGGTCGGTTTTATCTAAAAAGGCTTCTTTAATAACTTCAACAATCCCTACTATTTCTTTACCAATATTTGAATGATAAAAAAAACATTGATCTCCTCTTTTCATTGATTTCAAATTTTTAGCAGCCTGATAATTTCTTACACCATCCCAAGGAACTCCTTTATCTCCAGCTTTTTTTTGTTGATCTATTGACCAAACATCTGGTTCAGATTTAAGTAACCAATAATTTTTACTCATATAATTTTTTTATTATAATTATAATTTTACACCCGCACCTTTCAGAAATTTTGCATCTTGATCTAAAGGCCATCTAGGTTTCGCTGGGTAGTTCAAATTATTAAATTGTTTTAACTTAAATTTCTCTAGCCCTACCATTGCAATCATTGCTGCATTATCCCCACATATATCAATTAGTGGAAAAATAGGTTCATAGGACTCTTTTATACAAAGATTATTTAACATATTTCTAATTTCTTTATTTGCAGCAACCCCTCCCGCTACAACAAATTTTTTTTCTTTAGGTTTTACAAGTTTTTCAAATTCAACAAAAGCTATCTTTGTTTTTTTATATAAAATTTCGATTATTGTTTTTTGAAAAGATGCTGCAAGATCAAATTTTTCTTGATCAGTTTTTATATCTTTTGAGATTTTTAAAATTGCTGTTTTAAGTCCTGCAAATGACAAATTGCACCCACCTTTATTAAAGATGGGTTTAGGTAAATTATATCTATTTGAATCTCCTTTTTTTGCTAAAATTTCTATTTGTGGGCCACCTGGAAATTCTATACCTAAAAGCTTTGCAGTTTTGTCAAATGCTTCACCGATAGCATCGTCAATGGTTGTTCCAAGTCTTTTATATTTACCTAAATTTTTCACACTTAAGTATTGAGAGTGTCCTCCTGAAATAAGAAGAAGTAAATAAGGATAATCTAATTTAGAATTTAATTTTGGGCTTAATGCATGACCTTCCAAATGATTAACTGCAATGAATGGTTTATTCAACGACGCAGAAAAAGCTTTTCCGAAACTTAATCCAACTGAAAGACAGACAATTAAGCCGGGTCCAGCTGTTGATGCAATAGCGTCTATTTCATTAATTTTTGCTCCGCTATCGTTGATTGCTTTTTGAACGATCCAATCAATTTTTTCTATGTGAGATCTAGCGGCTAGCTCGGGTACAACTCCTCCAAATTCTTTGTGAACGTTAACTTGACTTGATACTACATTAGATAAGATAATTGGTTTACCCTGTTCACTTTCTGTGATTATTGATGCAGCTGTTTCGTCACAACTAGTCTCTATTCCAAGAATTAAGGGTTTTTTACTCATTCAAATAGTTTTTAATAATTGTACAATCTCGATACAAAAAAGAAATAAATTTATTAATGAAAAAAAATATAATAATTGGATCTAGAGGTAGTAAATTAGCATTACTCTATGCACAAAAAGCTAAGGATAGTATTATAAAGAATACAAACTTAAGTACTGATGAAGTAATTATTAAAAAAATAACCACAAAAGGTGATCAAGTACAAGATGTAAGATTATCTGAATTTGGAGGCAAAGGTTTATTTTCAAGTAACATAGAAAAAGAACTTCATGATAAAAATATAGATATAGCAGTTCATGCGTTAAAAGATTTACCAGTTATTGAGACAAAAGGTTTGATAATTAATTGTTTTCTAGAAAGAAACGATCCAAGAGAAATATTAATTTCTAAAAATAAAAAAAAATTAAAAGAATTAGATTTAAAATCAATAATAGGAACATCTTCATATAGAAGAGAATATCAAATAAAAAAAATAAGATCAGATTTTAATTTTAAACTTATCAGAGGAAATGTTGATACAAGAATAAAAAAATTAAAAGAAGGTATTTATGATGCAATCGTTTTATCTTATGCAGGGATAAAACATCTAGAGCTCGAAAATGAAATCTCTGAAATATTTGCAGTTGAAGAAATAATTCCTAGTGCAGGACAAGGTATAATAGCTCTTCAATGTAGGGCAAAAGATAAAGATATAATTTCTATTTTAAAAAAAACCAATCATGAAGAAACCTACAAGAGAGCAAATGCAGAGAGAAATGTTTTAAAAGTTTTAGAGGGAGACTGTGAAACTGCAATAGGTGCTCATTCCATAATTAATGGTGAGAATATCATTGTTGAGGCGGAACTTTTTTCTTTAGATGGCTCAAAAAGATTTTATGAAAAAAAAACTAGAAAAATTCATGAATTCAACGAGATTGGAAAAGAAATTGGAAAAATTTTAAAAACTAAGTCTAATAATTCATATAAAAGATAGTATGCATATTTTATTGACTAGACCACTAGAGGATTGTTCAGAAATGATTCTTAAATTTCAATCATTGGGTCATAACGTTTCACATCTTCCGTTATTAAATATAAAAAAGATTAATTATGAAGAAATTAATTTTTTCGACTATGGTGGAATTATTTTTACTAGTGCAAATGCAGTAAAATTTTTAAATTTAGATAAAATAGATAAAAATATCATGTGTTTTTGTGTTGGGGCATTAACCGAAAAAAAAGCAAGGAGAGCAGGCTTTCAAAATACAATCGCTGCAGAGGGAAATGTTTTAAATCTTAAGGAACTAATTTTAAGAAATTATGAGACTAAAGATAAATCACTTGTTTATGTTAGTGGAGAAAAAATTTCATCTGATTTAGATCAGCAGTTATTAAATGAAGGTTATAATATAAAAAGAATTATTAATTATCAGGTGAGTCATAATCAAAAGTTTAGTGAAAACTTCATTAGAGAATTAAAAGCAAATTTACCAGATATAGTCTATGTTTACTCTCAAAACAGTGCTTCTAGCTTTCTAAATTTTATTAAAATTCATCAAACAGAAAACATATGGATGAACACAAATTTAATGTGTATTGGAGAAAAAACATCGTCTATATTGAATGAAATTAAATGGAAAAAAATATTTCTTTTTAATCCTGGAGAAGAGGAGTTTTTGTTATATAAAATTTAATTATGGAATTAGTAAATAATTTTTCGGAAATATTTTTATCAGTATGGAATAAAGGAATTCTTGGTGTAGATATTTTTCAAATATTAATCGGTTTAGGAATTTTTTTAATTTTTTTAATTTTTAGAGGCTTGATAAGCAAACTTATAATTAAAAAATTGGAGATTATTTCAAAAAGAACTACTAATAAGTTGGATGATACATTTGTAAATGCTTTAATTGGACCAGCTAGATTTTTACCAATTGTTTTAGGTTTTTTTATTGCTAGCTATTATATGACATTTTCGGTAGAGGGAAGAGAGGTTGTTGACACTATTAATAGAACTTTAATTACTATTTTAATTTTTTGGATAATTCATCAAATCATTGAACCAGTGTCTTATATTTTAAGTGGTCTTGATAAACTTTTAACTAGGGAATTAATTGGCTGGATAATTAAATCACTAAAAATTCTTATCTTTATTTTAGGACTAGCTGCAGTTTTAGAATTATGGGGTATTAAAATTGGTCCAATTATTGCTGGCCTAGGTTTATTTGGAGTAGCGGTAGCTTTGGGAGCACAGGATTTATTTAAAAATTTAATTTCAGGAATTTTAGTTCTTGTTGAAAAAAGATTTAAAATAGGTGATTGGATTTTAGTTGATGGGATTATAGAGGGTATTGTTGAAAAAATTGGTTTTAGGTCTACTACGATTAGAAAATTTGATAAATCTTTAGCTATTATTCCAAATTTTCAATTTGCTGAAAATGCGGTTATCAATATTAGTGAAACTTCTAACTGGTTAATAAGTTGGATTATTACCCTTCAGTATGACACTACCGTTGATCAATTAAAAACTATAAGAAATCAGATTGAGGAACATATTAATAAGAGTGATGATTTTAACACAAGCATCGGTGTTGCTGTTAGAGTAGATAAGTTTTCAGATAGTTCAATTGATATGTATGTTCGTTGTTTCACAAAAACGGACAGTTGGAATGATTGGCTTTCAGTAAAAGAACGTTTAGCGATTGAGATAAAACAAATAGTTGAGGGAAATAAAGCCTCTTTCGCTTTTCCAAGTCAGTCTATTTATGTAGAAAAAAAATGATCGCTATTTTTTATTTAGTTTTACAATTATTAAAACTTTATTCTTATGTAGTTATAGCAAATGTAATAATAAGTTGGTTAATTGCTTTTAATATTTTAAATACTCAAAATAGATTTGTATATTTAATCTTAGATTTTACTTACAGATTAACAGAGCCTTTTTTAAATAGAATAAGACGATTTCTTCCAAATTTAGGTACCCTTGATATATCCCCAATAATTTTACTTCTATTGATTTGGTTCATAGAAATGTGTATGAAGCTCTACATTGCACCAATGATATTTTAAAAACTTATGATTTTGATTGATGGTAAAAAAGAGGCAGCACTTTTAAGAGAGGAACTAAAAAAAGAAGTTTCAGAATTAAAAGCAAAATATAATAAAGTACCTGGATTAACCGTAATTCTTATAGGCGATTTAACTCCTAGTCAAATTTACGTTCGAAATAAAGAAAAATCTGCAAATGAAGTCGGGCTTAAATCAGATGTTATAAAATATCCAGATTCTGTAGAAGAAAAGGTTATTTTAGAAAAAATAGAGAAACTAAATAAAGATGTGTCTGTATCTGGAATTTTAGTTCAGTTACCACTTCCTAAACATATAGATAAACAAAAAATTATTGAGGCAATTGATCCTTCAAAAGATGTAGATGGTTTCCACCCGATGAATGTAGGAAATCTATCCTCAGGATATGAAAGTTCAGTTCCATGTACACCATTGGGGTGTTATCTTTTGATTAAAAAGATAGAACCTAATTTAGATGGAAAGAAAGCTGTAATAGTTGGGAGATCTAATTTAAATGGTAAGCCAATGACCCAACTTCTCTTAAAAGAAAATTGTACTGTAACAATCACACATTCGAAAACAAAAAATTTAAAAGCTGAGTGTTTAGAAGCAGATATAATTGTTGCAGCAGTCGGCATACCAGAACTTGTCAAAGGTGATTGGGTTAAAAAAGATACAATTGTAATAGATGTTGGTATCAATAAAACAGATAAAGGAATTGTAGGTGATGTAGCATTTGATGAGGTCTCTAAAAATGCGAAAGCTCTTACGCCTGTTCCAGGGGGTGTAGGTCCAATGACTATTGCATGTTTACTAAAAAATACAATTGACTGTTTCAAAAGATCGCAAATTTAGTATTTAATTCATTAAAAAAATTTTGTTAAATTAGGATATGAAAAAACCTAAATATCCCTACAGAATAGCAATTTTAATGGCTATTTTAACAATACCTCCTATTGGAGCAACACAACTTGGTTGGTACCTTTATGATCAACAAACTGGATTTGATTATGGTATGATTGTTGGAACATTTTCAGTAATACTTGCTGCATGGTTAATGTATGAAAAAAATTGGAGAGAAGAAGACGAGGATTAATTAATGGAAAAGATTATTTTTTTTGGTTTAGTAATTCCAATTCTCGGATTTGTTTTATATTTAGGTGCCACAGCTATCATGAAAGGCTTTAGTGCCAAAAGTGAGAACAAAGCTAACGAGACTATTGAAAACGAAAAAAATGAGCAGTTTTCAAATGATGAAAATAAACTTAGTGAAGAAATTGAAAAATTAAATCAACTTTTAAAAGACGGTGTTTTAACTCAAGAGGAATTTGAAAAAGCAAAAAAAAAATTATTAGATAATTAATTATAATTAAGTAGTTTTTTTAATGATCCAAACTCACCTATTTTATAAATAATAGCATCTTCTTTTTTAAATCCATATTTTTCTGCACTGTTTTTAAATCTAATTGGTGGTTCCATAATTGGCTCAAGAGAGAGAACAAATGTTCCCCAATGCATTCCGATTACTTTTTTACTTCCTAAATTTTTAGCAATTTCTAAAGCCTCTTCTGGGTTAGTATGATAAACTGATTTATCTTTATAAGGCATTATTGGATAAAAATTATAGGCTCCTATATTTATAAATGTTAGATCAATTGGACCATATTTTTTACCAAGATCTTTGTAAATATCTCCAATACCAGTATCACAGGTAAATAAAATTTTTTTCCCATTATATTCAATTAAAAAATTTCCCCATAATGATTTATTGGTATCTGTTAAACTTCTTTTAGACCAGTGAACAGCAGGTAAAAATGTAACTTTTAAATTGTCATTAATCTTAATTTCATCATACCAATCCATTTCATTAACATCTTTATATCTTTTAAAATATTTACTTAATTTTAGGGGTAATAAAACTTTTGCATTTTTATATGGAAATTTTCTAATCGTAGTCATGTCTTGATGATCGTAATGATTGTGCGTTAGTAAAAATAAATCTATTTTTGGAATTTCGTTAAGTTTTAAGGCTGGTTCGGTAAATCTATCTGGTCCAAAAATCAATGGACCTGCATTTTTCGAGAATACTGGATCAGTAATAATTGTTGTTTCTCCAAGCTTAATTAAAAAAGTAGCATGACCTATCCAGGCTACATAATCATCATCTTGATATTTTTTTAGATCTGATAAAACTTTTTCTTTTTCTACAACATGCTCTTCAGGCACCGTCATATCAAGCTTCTTTTTTTCTTGATTAAATATTTTATAAGACCATTTAACATTTGGGTCTCTTTTTGGTGAGCCTTCTGGATTTCTAAAAGTTCCGTCTGGTAAATGATGATAAGGTTTTTCCATCGCAATACTTAAACAATTATAAAAAAAAATTCCAATTAAAATTAATGTAATACTAATTAACTTTTTTCCATCAACCATAAATTATCTCCTGCCAAAAAATAAATTTTTCCATTATTTGGATGAACCTGTATATCTCTTATTCTTCCAATTTTACCTTTAAAAATTATCATTTCTTTAACATTTGATAAGTCAGTGAATATTAATTTCCTCAGGGATTGATCTTTAAGAGAAGTTACTAAAGCATGTCCATTCCATTCACTAAATTCTTTACCCTCATAAATAGTTATTGCACTTGTTGCAATAGAAGGCACCCAATAGTGTATTGCTTTTGTAAAACCTGGTTTCCATTTTGGGCCTATTGGAATACCAGAATAATTTGTACCTCCCCACCCTAGAATTTTCCATCCATAGTTTTCACCTTTTTTTGCTTCACCAAACCAATCACCACCTCTTGCACCATGGTTGCTCATATAAATTTTTTTATCAAATGGAGATAAAGTTAAACCCTGAGGATTTCTAATTCCTATTTGATAAATTTCTGGTAGCCAATCAGATTTTCCTTGAAATTTTGGGTTATCTTTAGGAATACTTCCATCAATATTAATTCTAATAATACTTCCAGGATGTTTTGTTGGATCTTGTGCAATCATTCCTTCTCCTCTTTCACCAGCTGAAGCAAATAAGAAATTATCTTTAATCGCTAACCTTGATCCAAAGTGGTATCCTGAGTTAATGGGAGGGTTTGCTTGAAAAATATTTTTAAAATTTAATTTTTTTTCATCAAATTTTGCTTTAGCTATTGAAGTACTGGTTTTTCCACTTCCTCTATCTTCTGAATAAGAAATATAAACAAAACTATCTTTAAACAGAATATCTAACAAACCTCCCTGACCATGTTCTAGATAATTAAGATTATGATTAACCTCAGAGATTTTTTTAGAATTAAGATTAAGTAACTTAATTTTCCCACTTTTTTCTGTAATCAATAGTTCATTATTATTGATGAATGTGGAGCCCCATGGGTCATTTAAATCTACAATTTTTTTAAAAATAAGATTTTCTGCAAATGAAACATTTATAGAAAATAAAAATAAAAATATGGAAATAAAAAATTTACTCACTTTAAGAAAGTTTTGATCTACCACCATCAACGGCAATAATCTGACCAGTAACCCATGAACTATCATCAGTAATGAGAAATTTCGCAAGTGAAGCCGAGTCTTTTCCTTCACCCAATCTTTTTAAAGGATGAGCTTTTGCTATTCCATCTGCCAATGCTTTGTTTTTCAACATTGGTTCTGCAATTTTTGAATTAGTTAAACTTGGTGCAATACAATTAACTCTAATATTTGGAGCAAATTCAGCTGCTAATGAAACAGTTAATCCTTCAACAGCGGCTTTAGCCGAAGCAATTATCGCATGGTTAGTAAATCCTCTTTGTGCTGCTACTGTGGAGAATAAAACTACCGAACCTTTATTTTTTTTTAAACTTTCTTGATAACCTTTAATAACTTCAACTGCCGAATAGAGATTTAATTTCATACATTTATTAAAATCATTTTCATTAACCATTCTCAGAGGTTTTAAATCTATTGAACCAACACAATAAGCAACACCTTTTATATCTGAAATGTTATTTCTAACCTTTTCAATAAATCCATCTTCTAAAACATCGGCAATAGTAAAAGTACAACCAAGTTTTTCCGAAATACTTTTTGTTTCATTTTCATTTCTTCCAACTAAATGAACAGAATTTCCTGAGTTTACCAATTGTTCAGCTAAGCTAGATCCGATTGAACCTGTCGCACCAAAAATAAGATATTTTTCTGACATAAAAAATTTTATTCGTTATATTTAACTATGAAGTTATTTTTTATACTGGGTAATCAATTATTTCCATCAAAATACTTGGACCGCTTCAAAAAGGATCACCTATTTTTTATGGCTGAGGATTACCAATTATGTACTTATGAAAAACACCATAAACAAAAAATACTTCTTTTCTTATCATCAATGCGCTCTCATGCAGATTGTCTTAAAAGAGATAAATTCAAATTAGAGTATATTAAAATTGAGGATAAAGAATTTAAAGATGATTATTTAAAAAAATTAAAAAAAGTAATTAATTCAAAAAAAATAAAAGAGATTTCAAGTTTTGAAGTTGAAGATAAATTTTTTGAAAAAAAAATAAATCAATTTCTTAAAAAAGAAAAAATAAAATGGAATGTTGTACAAACTCCCATGTTTTTAAATTCAAGAGAGGAATTTAAACAATATTTATCCAAATCAAAAAAACCGTTCATGGCAACTTTTTATAAAGATGTTAGAAAAAAATCAGGGATATTAATGGGTTCAGATGGAAACCCAATTGGAGGTAAATGGAGCTTTGATGAAGATAATAGAAATAAATTACCGAAAAATATTTCAATTCCAAAATTTCCAAAAATAAATGAAACTAATCATACCAAAAAGTTAAAACCAATTATTGAAAAATTATTCAAAGATCATCCAGGGAAAACTGATAATTTTTGGTTTGCTACTGAATATAATGATGTTGTTAAGCTTTTAAATTTTTTTATTAAAGAAAAATCAAATTTATTTGGAGATTATGAAGATGCTGTTGATCAAAAAGATAATGTTTTATTTCATAGTGCATTAAGTCCATACATTAACTTAGGTTTAATAACTCCAGAATTTATTATTAAAAAGGTTTTAGAATTCCATAAAAGTAAAAAGATAAGATTAAATTCACTGGAAGGTTACATACGTCAGGTAATTGGTTGGAGAGAATTTATGAGAGGAATTTATCAAAGTTATTCAAACGAAATGGAAACTGGAAACTTTTTTAAACAAAATAGAAAAATGAAAAAATCCTGGTATGAGGGGACAACCGGATTACCACCTCTTGATTATGCAATTAAGAATGCTTTAAATCATGGATGGTCTCATCACATTGAAAGATTAATGATTTTATCTAACATTATGAATCTTTGTGAAATAAAACCTACCATTGTTTACAAATGGTTTATGGAGATGTTTGTAGATTCTTCAGATTGGGTAATGGTGCCTAATGTTTATGGTATGGGATTGTTTAGTGATGGAGGAATATTTGCAACCAAACCTTATATATGTGGCTCTAGCTACTTTATGAAAATGATGGATTTTAAAAAAGGTGATTGGTGCAACATCATGGACGGACTGTACTGGAGATTTATTGATCGTAATAGAAAATTTTTTTTAAAAAATCCAAGACTTTCTATGATGGTAAGAATTTTTGATAAGATGAAAACTGAAAGAAAAAAATTAATTTTGTCAGCTGCAGATAAATTTATTAAACAAAATACAATTTAGCGCCCATTTTACAGGGCGCCAAAAATTTAGCTTGCTAATTTATTATTGAAATTATCAAAATTATTTAGCTTATTTTTTTTGATATATTCACAATGAGAACAGTAAGGACCTGCTTCAGGTATTTTGTCTTGTGATAGAAGTGACATAACCTCCCTTAAGAAGTCAAAGAAACCAATATCGTTTCTTGGGATCTCTTGCCACTTAACAATATTTTTAAAGAGATACTCGTTGTTCTTATTTTTTAAAAATAAGTTTGGCTCAACTACAAATAATCCAATTCTTGATATTGGTTTAAGTGAAGGTTTGCCTGGTTCAGCATTCTCAAGAGCAAGAGAATAGGCATGCAGCTGTCTTGAATATTTTTCTACATTACCATCTTTTACATTTGAGGTCTTGAAATCAACAACACCATATGTGTTGTCATTGAAACCAAGTACCGTATCAGTCTTTCCTTTTATAAAACATCTATTGCCAGTTTTTTTATCTAAAAAGGGTTTTGACTGGATCCATCTATCACCAAATTCAACTTTACCATCTGGTAATTCAGCTGTTATATCTTTTGGTGACTTGCCCTCAAAGTAGTCCTTCATAATTCCATCAATTTTTATGAAAATACTTGGCATGATACCTCTTGGCCTATTAAAGTTATGTTTAACTTTAAGATAGAAACATCTCTTGCACTCGTCATACAAAAAACCAAAATCAGAAGGGCTTAATTTAAATATTTCACTCATAAGATCTCCTAATTTAGTTGATGAATTGTTGCACCAGCTTGTTCGTTATATCTAGGCAAACGTCCAAACTCTAACTTAAAGTCTTCAAGAAATTTACTTTCCCAGAACACCTGGTCTTTTTCATCTGATATTAAAGAGTATTCAATTTTATCAAACACCCAGTTACTTCTTTGTAAATCTTTAGATCTTGATTTAATTGATTTTCCTCTCCCAATATAAACAACTTCAGCTTTATCCATGTAACGATAAATGCCAGCTTCAGTTGGAAGTCCAGCTGTATCAGTTGAAGCTAACTCAAAACAAGGTATTAGATTAAACACAAATGAGTTTGCGTCCCTTCCAAATTGTTTGACTTCTATTCTTCTAGCTGATCGTTTATTGTCACTTATTTTTTTCAGCCTTGGTTGAAATTGGATTAGATTACGACATGACACAAAGCCTCTTCGATGATCCTCAGAGTTTCTAGATCTTGTGATCTTAAAGTTACTATCACTCTCTTCTAAGTTATTGAGAACACATCTAACCTTAGTAGCCTTCTCATTGTCAGGATCATTTAACTCTACCATTACATTCATAAACTTCGAGACATCTACAATTTTATTTAAGGAGGCATTAAAAGTAATGCCATCCTTATAAATTGTAATACTCGGTTCAGTTAATCTGAAATGTGAGTCACGTTTCCAAGCAGTCCAATTATCTTTATTAGTCATAAACTGCCTCCGCTTTGATTATTGGTGTAACATCAACTGCAATAACTGAAATCATCATTTTTTTTGATTTATAATCACCTCTAATTTCTCTTATTAAAGGCAATGTTAACGCCAACTTATTTTGACTATCGTTACCTAATTTTGGTGCAAAAGCTTTTTCAATTTTTTTGAAAAGCTGTGGCATCCACATATCTGGCTCTGATAGTATTTCCTCAGGAACTGCTATTGTTTGAATGTTAACATCTAGCCTTTCCTCCTGTTTACCATTTTTGATTTCCTCACTAATATCTGCAGGAAATGGAATAACTGCAGGTAAGTTTTTTTCTTTGATCATTTAGATCTCCTTTAGGTAAGCCCGGATAATGAAAGAAAGATAGACGGGACAGAGGTCCGAGCTTACCATTTGTTGTTTTATCCTCTGTGGTCATGAGGATAAAATAGTTATTTTTTTAATAATAAGTATTTGCGAATATTGAAAGTTATGGATTAATGCTTATTTCAACTTGCGAAGAACTTGTGAATATTTAAAAGGATTTGATTAGACTTGATCAGTTTTAGAATTATTATCAAACATTAACTTTCCAGTAACGTCATTATAAAGCTTATCCAAGAATGTTTTTTTTGCCTCTTCATAGGTAATTAATTTTTTTGGCTCTCTTTTTTGTATAACTTTATCTCCAAAATAAATTAAGTAGTCTGAGAATACAGTCACATCAAAATCAAGATATGATGGGTTTCCATCAAATTTATGCCTAAAACTATAATCTTCTACCTTTTTTTTAATACTTATATTTATTTTTTCTTTTATGAGTTTTCTGAAGATTTTAGCAGCTATAGATTTCTGTATAATTAGTTCTTTTGTATCTTTAAAACCAATATTACTTATAAGCATATGCTTAGATATAATTTCTACAAGATTTGCAATATCATCAGAATTTTTAAGGGCAGGTGAAAAATTGGTATCTAAATCTATAGTTACTCTTCTGTGATGTTCTCTCTTTGCATCTCTAATCCAATGTTTTGCCATTTGATCTTTTATAAAATCACCCGCTTCTTCACATCTCTCAATTATTGATTTTTGTATATCTTTACTTGTTGAAACACAGGATTCTAAACCGGCTCGATCATTATTCAATTCAAACCAAAATTCTTCAAAATCTTTAAAATCTTTTGCATTAGGATCTACTACATCATCTTTGATTGAGTTTTGGATATCTTTTTCCGTTATTAATCCATTATAACTTTCATTCCCTAAAAATTTTAAAATGAAATTATATAAAGTATCACTTCTTTGATAAAACCTGGGATCATTTTGCATTCCTTTTACAGCTCTATAGTCAGAATTACTTTCTGTATCTGGAAAGTAATCAATTATCTTTTTTTTTTTAATTTTTATATTATTAATTATAGTATTAGCGATTTCGGATTGATCAATCGTATCAAACTTGTTAATTATAAAATTGAATTTGTTTAAACTCATGTGATTCATATAAAAATAAAATTCAAAGATTCAAGGTCTCTAATTAATGAAAAAAAACAACCTGCCATCGAAAATTTGCCCTGTTTGTAAAAGACCTTTTGTTTGGAGAAAAAAATGGAAGTTGAATTGGGAGAGAGTAAAATATTGTTCTAAGAAGTGTTCTAAGCTAAGTTAAGATTATTGAACATAATAATTTTACAACATATTAAAATTGAAGATCCTGGTTACATAAAAAATCTTATGTTAGCTGATGGATTAAATCTTACTACAATTGAGCTAGACGAAGGTGAAAAAATTCCAAATGATTTAAAAAAATTTGACGGGATGTTTTGTATGGGTGGTCCAATGGATACTTATATGGAAAAAGAATATCCTTGGTTAATTGAAGAAAAAAAAAGAATTAAAGAGTTCGTTGTTGATTTAAAAAAACCTTATTTAGGTTTTTGTTTAGGTTGTCAGCTATTAGGTGAGGTTGTTGGTGGTAAGGTTGTAAAATCAAGTCCAGCAGAGATTGGTATGATGGATATCAATTTTACCAAAGAAAAAAATCAAGATAATTTGTTTTCTAAATTTCCTGATAAAATCAAAAGTTTGCAATGGCACTCATATGAAGTTCAAGGAATAGAGGATAATAAAGATGTTACTTTGTTAGCTTCATCACCAGTTACTAAATATCAAATTTTTAAATATCAAAATCATGCCTATGGTATTCAATTTCATATTGAAATCAAAGATACTACAGTTAAAGAGTGGGGATGTGTACCAGAATATAAAAAAGCTTTAGAAGATCAATTAGGTGATGGGGCATTAGAAAAATTTGATCAATCTGCAAAAGATAATATGACAGATATGAATAATTATTCTAAGATTCTTTACGATAATTTTAAAAAACTTTTATGAATAATAAAATTTTTGAATGGGCAGGGGTTATTACAGCAATATTATATTCATTATTTGTAGCTATGAATATTGGTATAGAGTTTTTTGGTTTTTGCTTACTACTTATATCTGCAATCTTAATTGGAATTTGGGCTTATAGGGGTGGCCATAGAGGAATATTATTTTTACAATTCTTTTATGCAACTGCAGGTATTATTGGAATGTTTAGGTGGTTTTAATTAAAAGTTGAAATTATTTTTGGAATATAATTTTTAAAATTAAAAAAACCTTTATTACAATATTGCCAAGAGTACTGATCAAATTTTCTATATAAAAAATCTATATTTATATAATTTGAATTTAGATAATCTAAGTTTTCACCTACTGTTGGATATAAACTATAAAAATTTTCAATTTTTTTAATTTCACTTATATCTATGACTTCACAATCAATAGATTTAGCTTTTAATCTTTGTTCTTGGTCTTCAATTAAAAGGGATTTAAATTTCACTACTTTTTCACTAAGTTTTATAGACCTATTCTCATTTTTATTAGAAATTAAATAAATTTTTTTTACTTTATTATTCTGAAAATCAGTGATCTCAAAAGAGAGATTGTTTTCAAAAATTAATAGATTTTTATCCTCTATATTTTGTGGATTATTAAAATCTTTTTTTATGATTGGGTAAGTTTTTTCAGATACTTTTGGAGGAGCATTTTCATTTAATTTAATATTATTAAATCTATTATTAGTGAATTTTTTGATATTCCATTCACTTGCTAAATAATGCTTTCCCTGAGTTTGAACACCAGCGACCCATCTCCATCCAAGGGTATTTGATGCAGCGTCCCCATCATAAAGATGTTGCATGAAAAACTCTGCACCTAATTGCCAAGGTAATTCTAAAGTAAAAATCCAAATACTGGCAAACCACATTCTTGTGTGATTATGTAAATAATTTTTTTCTTTAAGCTCTTTTACCCATGCATTAAAGCATTCAAGATTTGTTTTACCTTCTACTGCATTAATGTAATTCTGATTGTTTTTATAATCTTTTCTGATTTTATTTAATTCTATCAAATAATCTGACCAAACATTTGGTCTTAATTCTAACCATCCCTTCCAATAGGTACGCCACAAAACTTCTTGAATAAATTTTTCATTTTTTGAAAAAGAGAATTTACTTAACGATTTTTTAACCACTTCTCTTTCATTAATAATTCCGTGGGTGATATACGGAGATAAACAAGAAATATTAGATCTATTTTCTGGTCCAAAATCAAAATTTCTCAGTTTTGAATATTCAGATAGATTATTTTCAACAAAATAATTTAATTTGTCTAAGGCCTTAGCCCTTGAGGCTTCAAAATTCATTTTAAATTATTTTGATTTTTTTTTCTTCAGGCCTAGTTTATCGCTATGTCTTAATCTTAAAATAACGATTGCACCAGCAATTAGAACTATTGCAATAGCTTCATAAACTAACGCAGTTGGATCCATTTCTTTTCCTTGAAGAATAATAAATCGCGCTAAAGCGGTAATAGCTATTAACAATGGTAAAGTAATACTGATTGATTGTTGGTTCCAAAAAACTCTAACCATCGCAAGAACTTCTAAATATAGAAACATCAATAGCAAATCAGCTAAAGTTACTGATTTATTTTGAAACATTTTATAAATTTCTATTCCAACAGCTATTACTGTACTTATTAAAATAATACACATTAATAAAAGTTGTAAATTTTTTGCTATTTTTTCCATTATTTATCTTTACTAAATGGTAGCCATTTTTCAAATACTGATTTTGATGGTCCATCATAAGGTATCGAATATGAATTAGTACTTGTTAAAACTTCGATTCCCTTTGAGAAAACAAATATGAATACAATAACAAAAACTATCACCATAATTTTGAAAGGGTCAAAATTTTTTGTTTGAAAGACGCTATTTGATTTTTCCTCAGCTTTATGAAATTGCTTAAATGTCATATACACTGCAAATATAAGTCCCACATGAGCTATATATGTTCCAGCCCAACCAAAGGCAAATGTAGTATAAGAAAAAACATACAAACTAAATACAGTTGTCCAAATAAAACTTAATACTAATAAGATTTGTAACCTAACAGCTTTTGGTAATGATCTAAGATCGTTTTTACTATCGTCAAATAGTATATTGGCCGAATCTTGCATCCATTTTTTTAAACCACTCATACTATCTAAATTAAGTTTTTTTTTAGAATTAACAATGTACAAATTGTCCAAAAATTATTGTTAGTTTCTCAACTTTTTTTTATGAAAATTTATAAATCTCTCAACATTTGATTTATTAAAAGACTTATTTTCCTCAAAAGAAACTTTTTTCATTGAGTAAGCTGTACTATTAGTAACTCTAGATTGAATTGTTATGTTGCCCTTGTAAAGTTTAAGCTTGACTGATCCATTAACTTTGTTTTTTTTGAGATCCATAATTTTTTGAAGTTTAAATCTTTCTTTTGAATACCAATAGCCATTATAAATCAGTTCTGCATATCTAGACATTACGTTTTCTTTTTTATGCATAGTTTCTCTATCTAAAGTAACAGTCTCCATCGCTCTATGAGCATGGATTAATAATGTCCCTCCTGGTGTTTCATAAACACCTCTTGATTTAATTCCTAGAAATCTATTTTCAACAAGATCAACTCTTCCTATCCCATTTTTTCCAGCTAACTGATTTAATTTTTCAAGTAATTTTGAAGGTCTCAATTTTTTTCCATTTACTCTAATTGGATCTCCATTTTTAAAACTTATTGTAACTGATGTTGATTTATTGGGAGCTTTTTCTGGTGAAACAGTTCTTTGAAAAATAAATTCTGGTGCTGAATTTTTTGGGTTTTCTAAAATTTTCCCTTCTGTTGAAGTATGAAACAAATTATCATCTACAGAAAAAGGTGGTGCGCCTTTTTTATCTTTAGGAATAGGAATTTTATGTTTTTTTGCATAATTAATTAAATCAGATCTAGATCTCAATTTCCAAATTCTCCAAGGTGCAATAATTTTAATTTTTGGACCAAAGTAATGATACCCAAGTTCAAATCTAACTTGATCATTTCCCTTACCAGTAGCGCCATGTGAAACTGCATATGCTTTATATTTTTTTGCAACTTTAATTTGATCTTTTGCAATAAGCGGTCTTGCAATCGAAGTTCCTAATAAATATACGCCTTCATAAATTGCATGACCTCTAATCATTGGAAAAATATAATCTTTTACAAAAACATCTTTAAGATTATTAATAATTATACTTTTAACTCCAAATTTTTTAGCATTTGAAATAATTTTTTTGTGATCAATTTTTTGACCTATGTCTGCTGTATAGCAAACTACTTCAGCATTATAATTTTTCTGAAGCCACTTTAGAATTATAGATGTATCTAAACCTCCTGAGTAAGCTAAGATAATTCTTTTTTTTGATTTCATTAATTAACTGCAAGCTTTTTTTGCAGTATTATACGCTTTTGTAAAACCAAGCAGTGAATAATGGTCTATAGTTTGAGAACCCTTTTCATTATAGCCACTTACCATAATTCTAGATCCTTTTTTCATAACCTTAACCATAATTTTTTCTTTCTTGTTGCTAGTCATCCAAGCAAAACCTTGCTGTTTGATATCAAATTTAAATTTATTATTTCCTGAAGTTGCTAATACAGAATTATTTTTGTTAAATTCATAACCTCCGGTCGTACTAATTTCATTAGAAATTTTTTCATTTGGTCGAAAAGTTACGAATAACCTTGCATCTCTTTTATTAGACTTAGGAGCTTGTAAAACTGGTATTGATTGAGCAAAGCAAACTTTTCCAGATTGTTCTGACATGACCATTACTTCCCAATCTTTATATTTACCAATTTTTTTTAAATCTTCTGCAAATGTTTTTGAGGTAAAAACTACTGAAATAACAAATGATAAAAGTAAGACTTTTCTAATTATGGACATGGATTTGGGTAGATTTTTTGTACTTCATTAATTTCATTTATTATTTCTTCTGTTAATTTTATATTTACACTTTCTATGTTAGTTTTCAACTGCTCCATTGTCGTAGCTCCAATTATAACTGAAGTTACAAAAGGTTGAATTTCTAAAAACTTTAAACACATTTGTGCAAAATCTAATTTATATTTTTTTGCTATTTCATGATAAGCATCAACTGCTTTACCTGAGTTCGGTTTATTATATCTGGTCCAAAAATCCCCATCTCGCTCAATTCTCGAACCCTTTGGTAATTGATTATTTCTGTATTTTCCTGATAAATATCCACAAGCTAGTGGAGAATAAGCAAGTAGTCCCGCTTGTTCTCTTACGGACATTTCTGCAAGACCAATTTCATAAGATCTATTTAAAAGATTATATGGATTTTGAACTGACAGCATTCTCGGAAGATTTTTTTCTTTTGATATCTCTAAAAATTTAGATAAACCCCATGGAGTTTCATTTGATAATCCAACATATCTTATTTTTCCTTCATCAATAAATTTTTTTAGATTTTCTAAAACATCCTCAAATTTTGTCCATTCACCATCATCAGTATGTTCATAATTTAATTTACCAAAAAAATTTGCTTTTCTCTCAGGCCAGTGAAGTTGATATAAATCTATGTAATCAGTCTTTAATCTTTTCAAGCTTCCTTCTAAAGCTTCAGTAATATTCTTTTTACCAAATTGATTACCACCTCCTCTTACATATTCTCTCATTGGTCCACAAACTTTTGAAGCAAGAATTACTTTGTTTCTTTTTTTTGTTTTTTCAAACCAATTACCTATAATTTCTTCAGTATCACCAAAAGTTTCTTCCTTTGGTGGTATAGAGTAGATTTCTGCAGTATCCCAAAAGTTTACACCTTGTTCTAAAGCATAATCCATTTGCTCAAATCCCTCTGTCTCCGTATTTTTTTCACCCCAAGTCATAGTACCGAGACAAATTGTACTTACATCAAGATCAGTATTCCCTAATTTTTTGTAATTCATAGAGGTTTTTTTTGAGTTAAATTTTATTAATCTTTTAAGGCATCTTGAATAATTAGTAAAAGACTATATATTTCAGTATCATGGAATTTGATAAAAAAGGAATACTTGCAAGAGCTAAAACAGCTGCTCAGGAGTCTTCAGTTGTAACTGATGAAGGATTAAGAGCCTACATGCTAAAAGTTTATAACTACATGGCAACTGGAATATTATTAACAGGAATAATTGCCCTTTTAACTTTCAAAATGTCAGTAGTGACTAATGACAGTGGAGCTATTATCGGATTAACGCAGGTGGGTAATGCTATTTATATGTCAGGATTAAAATGGTTAGTAATGCTTGCTCCGTTAGGTATCGTTTTTTATATGAGTTTTGGAATAAATAAAATGAGTGCATCAAAAGCTCAAACAACTTTTTGGGTCTTTGCAGCATTAATGGGTTTATCATTATCTTCAATTTTATTAATTTACACTGGATTAAGTGTAACGAGAGTTTTCTTTATTTGCTCTGCTACGTTTGGAGCAATGAGTATTTACGGATATACAACAAAAAGAGATTTAACTAAATTTGGTTCATTTTTAATGATGGGTTTAATTGGAATAATTATTGCATCGCTAGTAAACATATTTATGAAATCTTCAATGATGTATTTTGTTATTTCAGTTTTAGGCGTTTTGATATTTGTTGGACTTACAGCATATGATACCCAAAAAATTAAAAATATGTATGTTGCTAGTGATACAGGTGAGTTGATGGGAAAAAAAGCAGTAATGGGTGCTTTAACTCTTTATTTGGATTTCATCAATCTATTTATAATGCTTTTAAGGTTATTCGGTCAAAGAAGATAAACTTTTAAAGTTTTTTCCAATTAGTATTTTTAAGTAATAAATTTAAGTCGAACGAAGTCTTAAGAATTTTTCCGCTTGTATCTGTTATTGAATATTTTAAATTTTTATTTTTTGGTTTAAAATTTTTACAAATTTTATAAAGAGCATTTTCTGCAGCGTTTTTAAACACACTAAAACCAACTTGTTTACTTGATATACTTAGGCCGTAATCTTTCCAAGAGCCCTCAGAGACCATTTTAGCATATAAATCCAAAATAACCTTAAGTTCATCCTTTTCAAAAAAATGCCTATCTTCAATTTGTTTGTTAGAGTTATTAATTACTAATTTTAAATTTTTATTCATTAGTTTTATATTTATTAATTAATCCTATTTGAAAAGCTGTAAAAATAAAAGTAATTGGTAATAGACCCCAAACTTTAAAATTTACCCAAAATTCCTCCGATTGTGTCCTCCACACTAATTCATTCAATATTGCAAGTCCAAAGAAAAAATATATCCATCTTTTATTAAGAATTTCCCAACCTTCATTTGTTAAAGAAACTGACTTGCCCATTAATTTTTTTAAAATAGGTTCATTAGTAAAATATTTTCCAAAAATTAAACCTAAACCAAATAAAACATTAATAATAGTTGGTTTAATATATATAAAAACTGGATTATTAAAATAAATTGTTAATCCTCCAAATAAGGTAATTAGTATTCCACTAATTAATGGAACTTTTGGAATTTTTTTTTCTAAAAACCACATGATTCCCAATGCTATTATTGTCGCAACTATAAAAGGTGGAATAGCAATTTTTAAATCTTTTCCACTATCGTAGTAGTAGTAAAAAAAAATTATCAATGGACCAAAATCAGTAATAAATTTGATAAATGACTTATTCACTTCAAAATATTAACATAAATAAAATTTTTATAAAAACTTTATATTTTTACTATTGATTTTTATTTTTAAATACCCATACTATTTTTAAATGGGAATTCAAAAAGCCAAATTTTCAATCGGAGACATTGTTAAGCATAAGCACTTTGAGTTTAGAGGGGTGATTTATGATGTTGATTTTGAGTTTAATAATTCAGAAGAATGGTATCAATCGATCCCAAAAAATGTAAGACCTAGAAAGGATCAACCTTTTTATCATCTGTTAGCTGAAAATGATGAAATTACATATGAGGCTTATGTATCAGAACAAAATTTACTTAATGATGATTCTGATGAACCAATTAAACACCCATTAATTGAAGAGATTTTTGCTGGTAAAAAAGGATCA
>CACDMG010000005.1 GCA_902553845.1 uncultured Pelagibacteraceae bacterium | reverse complement strand
TTTGTATCGAGAAGCTCCAACTTCATACATACAGAAACCGACGTGAATTAAAAACATCAGTACTACTGTTACCCAGTAGTAAAATTCTGTAAATATAGTAGTAAGAGCAGCTAACTGATCAGTCATATTCTCTATCTCCTATTTTATTTTTAAAAATCCTATAAAATTTAAGAAGGTGTGACAAATGAAACAGTCGTTTAAAACCCAGTATTGGTCACAGATTTTAAAAAATAATCAACTTTAGATTGTGTGATTAAAATTTTAGGTAAGCCTTTTTTAAATCAACAAGAGGGTGCTTTGGCGACATTTGAAATTTAACCAAAAGCTCTCTAGCTATCATATCTCTATCTTGTTGGTTGTTAGGAAGTTTGATTGATTTTGGAATTGTAACCCAACCATTGGCATTTCTACAAAATACAGCAGGTCTTCCTTCTTCATATCCCATATGAACATCTTCTAACCAATTAAGATCATCCCAGCCCATAGCTTCTATATATTTTTTTAGAAAAGGAGTTATCTTAGTATAGTCAGGAAGAAGATTAACGTCATATCTATAACCAATTGATTGACCGATCATCTTTTCTCTAGCTGTTTCTTTTTTCTTTCCTAACTGTTGGTCTTTAACAGCAACTGATTTAGAAACTTTCTTTTTATTTTTTTTCTTAGCCATAAATACCTTTAAATTTTATGAAAGTTATCTACCCCAACAGTATAATTAGTTCCCGCTAAAGGAACTTTAGCTAAAGCTGATGCTTCAGAAGTTAGTGCCGCTAAATCTTCAGGCTCAAGAGAATGGATATTTGTTTTTCCACATGCTCTAGCCAACAACTGAGCTTCTAAAGTCATTGAGTGAAGATAATTATAAACTCTTAATGCAGCATCATCAGGATTTAATCTAGCTCTAAGTTTAGGATCTTGTGTTGCTACACCTACAGGACATCTTCCAGTATGGCAGTGGTAGCATTCACCTGCTTTTACACCCATTTCTTTTTCAAAATTAGCTTCTGGAATATCTTTATTACAGTTAAGTGCAATCATAGAACCTGTTCCGATTGCAATTGCATCAGCACCTAAAGCTAAAGCTTTTGCCATATCAGCACCATCTCTAACACCACCTGCATAAATTAAAGTTACTTTTCCAGTTTTACCAACATCATCCAATGCTCTTCTTGCTTCTCTAATTGCTGCAATTCCAGGAATTCCAGTATTAGCTGCTGCGATATGTGGGCCAGCTCCTGTTGATCCTTCCATACCATCTAAATAAATAGAATCTGGATCACATTTAGCTGCCATACGAACATCATCGTAAACTTTTGATGCACCTAATTTTAATTGAATTGGAACTTTATTTTTTGTCAATTGTCTTAATTCTTCAACTTTTAAAGCTAAGTCATCAGGACCTAACCAATCTGGATGTCTCGCAGGAGATCTTTGGTCAATACCAGATGGTAATGATCTCATTTCAGCTACTTGGTCAGTTACTTTTTGACCCATCAAGTGACCACCCATTCCAACTTTTTGTCCTTGGCCAATAAATACCTCTATTCCATCTGCAAGTTGTGCATGATGTGGATTAAATCCATACCTTGATTGAATACATTGATAAAACCATTTTTCAGAATATCTTCTTTCATCAGGTATCATTCCACCTTCACCTGAACACGTTGCGCTACCAGCCATCGTCGCTCCTCTTGCAAGAGCTGTTTTGGCTTCATAAGATAACGCACCAAAACTCATTCCGGTAATATAAACAGGAATATCTAATTCAATTGGATTTTCACATCTTGGACCAATTACTGTTTTTGTTTCACATTTTTCTCTATATCCTTCAATTACAAACCTTGTAAGAGTTCCTGGTAAAAAAACTAAATCATCAAATGTTGGAATTTTTTTCATCAATGCCATTCCACGCATTCGGTATCTTCCTAATTGGGATTTTATATGAATGTCATCAATTACATCAGGAGTAAAAATAGCATTATGTCCTAAAAGACTTTTGTTTCTTCCACCATTAGAACTTAAGTGAACGTCAGCTTTTCCACCAACATTACCATTCTTTTTTATTTTACCATTTTTTTTCTTTTTTTTCTTCGCCATTAAATTGCTCCTTTTTTCTCAGTAGGTTCTAAATTATCGTAATTCCAAAGTTTTTTACCAGCTACTATTTTTTTCATTTTACTCACGTTAAAATTTTCACCGATTTCAGCAACCTTCAATTTTCGTTTTAACCAATCTTGATCACTTTTTGTCAACTCGGCATCTACAGCATCACTACCATAAGAACCAATTTCTCCACCTACGAAAATTGTCCCATCATACATAGAGTCGCCCAAATTAATCCCAACGTTTCCTAATATGATTATTCTACCTCTTTGCATCATAAAACCAGTAAAAGCACCAGCATCTCCTCCAATAATTATTGTTCCACCTTTCATATCAATACCAGTTCTTGCGCCAACACTGCCTTTGCAAATTAAATCTCCACCTCTAATAGCTGCTCCAAAACATGATCCTGCATTTTTCTCAATAACTACTTTACCAGCCATCAAGTTTTCTGCACAAGACCAACCAACTCTTCCATTGATTCGAACTGTTGGTCCATCACATGAACCTATTCCAAAATACCCTAAACTGCCTTCAAAAATTAAATTTAGTTTATTTAAAATTCCAACACCAATACTGTGTTTACCTTGAGGATTTTTTATAACTATAGTTCCATACCCTTGGCTCATTAAGTTATCAATTTCTTTATTAGCTTCTGCTGCAGTCATATCTTTAACGTCTAGATCAGTTCTTTTATTAAAATCCACATCGTAAGTTCCAAAGTAATAAAAGTTTTCCGCCTCATCAGGGTTAAAAAACTTTTGTTGTGTTCTTCCAGTTAAAACCTCTGTGTGCATACCCATAGCTTGGGCTTTAGTTTTTTTTGTGACGTTTTTTATATTTGCCATACTTTAACCTCCCCATCAAATGGATCGTAAGTATCAATTTCTTGTGGTAAGATTGATCTGATTGCTATCTCTTCTGACCCCATTGCAACTAAATCATCAGACTCATAAAGAACTAATGGTTTTGCCGCCATAGTATCTTTTGCCATTCCTAAAGAGTCTTTAGTTGCAACGAAATAAGTAAAAACACCATCTAAGCCTGTTAGAGACTCTTTCATACCTTCCTCTAATGAAGCTCCGTCTCTCATTTTTTCTGCCAAATAAACCGCAATAAGTTCGGAGTCACACTCAGACATAAATCTCATTCCTTTGTTTTCTAAAGCCCTTCTATTGTTCCAGTAATTTGTTAATTGACCGTTATGAACTACTGATACGTCACTAAATGGATAGCCCCAAAAAGGGTGAGCTGATTTGATATCTACTCCAGACTCTGTTGCCATTCTCGCATGACCAATTGCATGAGTTCCAACAAGTTTATCTAGATTATATCTGTCACAAACCATTTTAGCATTTCCAAGATCTTTTATGACCTCTAGGGATTTACCCATAGAAAGAATTTCAACACCAGGGATACTTTCTATTTTTTGTGAAAATTCTAATAAGTCTTTTTTATCATATTGAATTTCATATCTTAAAGAGTATGGAAGAACTCTTTCCTCTTTAACAATTTTTGCTCCCATTTCAGCAAGATAACTATCAACTATTTTTTTTCTTTCATCATAAACAGAAACATCTTCAGCAACAGAAGTACTTCCTTCACCAACGTTTTCACCAACTTTAAATCTCATGATGAAATTTTTCCCATCAGTTTCTCCATATAAAGCATAACCGGTAGAGTCTTCGCCCCTATGTTTAAGAGCTTGCAACATACCTTGTAACTCGTGACCTACCTTTGAAGATTTTCCCCTATGAATTAAACCTGCTATTCCGCACATATACTTTTCCTTTTCTTAAATCTTTATGGTAAACAATCTAAATATGTATCTAGATCCCATTGAGTTGTTGCTCCTAAAAATCTTTCCCACTCATCATTTTTATACCAATGGAAAACTTTATACATTTCATCTGGCATAGCTGATTTAATAACTTCATCTTCAGATAATCTTTCTAAAGCTTCACCTAGACTTAGAGGAAGTTTTTTAACATCTTTACCTGCTTTTTGAGCCTCGTAAATATTTCTGGATTCCGGAGCAGCTGGTTTCATTTTATTACTTATCCCATCATCACAGGCCTTTAATAATGCTGCACCTAATAAATAAGGATTATGCATTGAGTCTACCGATCTGTATTCAAATCTTCCGGGTGCAGATACTCTTAATCCACAAGTTCTGTTTTGATAACCCCAGTCAGCATATACTGGAGCCCAAAAACCTTGATCCCACAATCTTCGATACGAGTTTACCGTTGAGGATCCTAAAGCTGTTAAAGCCGGTAAGTGTTTCATAATACCTGCTATTGACTGCAAACCAATCTTACCAGGTAACTGCATGTCTTTTGTATCTGGCATGAATGTGTTTGTTCCACCTTCTACATAACTAAAAACTTCCTCAACACCGGGTAAAGTTTTATTTCCAAGTTTATTTAGTTTAGTTTTTCCACCTTTCCATAAAGACATGTTAGTATGGCATCCACTTGCTGATACGCCCATAAAAGGTTTTGTCATGAAACAAGCAATTAATCCATGCTCTCTTGCTACTTGAGCACAAATTTGTCTGTATGTAGATAATCTATCTGCATTTCTTAATACATTATCGTATGTCCAATTTAACTCCAATTGACCAGGAGCATCCTCGTGGTCACCTTGTATCATATCTAGACCCATTGCTTTTGCGTATTCAATCACTTTCATGAATACAGGTCTTAAAGATTCAAATTGATCTATATGATAGCAAAATGGTTTTGAAAACCCTTTTCCAGTTGGAGTACCATCCTCATTTTTAGTAAGCCACATCATTTCAGGCTCTGTTCCAACTCTTAATTCAAGACCATGTTTTTTTTGAAATTCATCCATGAAAATTCTTAAATTTCCTCTACAATCAGAAGTTAAATGACCACCTGGATTATTTCTCTCTTCTCTATTTCTAAAACAAGTCACGTAAACTCTTCCAACTCTTTTATCCCAAGGTAATTGACAAAATGTTTCAGGGTCAGGAATACCTACAAGTTCCATAGCTTCAGGGCCATAACCTATATAATTATTGTGACGATCTAAAAATAAATTTGCTGTTGCTCCGTAAACTAATTGAAAACCTTTTTCGGCAGTTCTTTCCCAATGATCTGCAGGTATACCTTTTCCAACCACTCTTCCTGTTACTGAAATAAATTGGTAATATATATATGTTATTCCCAATTCATTTATTTTTTCTCTAACTCTTTTTACTAATTTTGCTCTACCTGGTTGATTAACATGTTTTTCTAGATCCGTCATTTTCTCCCCAATGAATTATTTTTTTTTCAAGCGTAACTGAAAAATTTATTTGTGTCTAGGCTTGAAGTTTAACTCCAAGGAAACGGACTGTTCGAAGTAGGGTGTAATTCTCCCTTCTCGTAACGGTTGAATCTAAATGGTTTTAATAAATCACTTTCAGTACCAAGAATTTCTTTTGCAACAAGTTCACCAACTCCAATCATTTTGTATCCATGATTTGCATCAGCAATCATATAAACATTCTCAAAAAATCTATCAAAAATTGGAAAAGAGTCAGGTGTCATACATCCAAGACCTCCAGAAGGACCCTTTCTGTATAAATCTGATTTTCCCTCAAATCTTTTTTGGCAATGCGCTAACGCCGAGCACCACATTTCACTGAATGCATCTGTAGTTTGATATTCTGGTGATTCAATTCCGTAAGGATCAACATTTACCTCATCAAAATGTTTTTTAACAATGTAAGGAGATGTTCCACCTTGAACTCCTAAACCTTCAATGTCCGGTTTATAATATATTCCCCAAATTTTATCTGTAATTAATTTTTTCGTTTTATCTGAATATAATGGAGCTGTAGAGTCAACGTGAACTACAGGCGGTTGCTTGCCATCATTTGTTTTTAAGAAATCAGGTTCAACCCCAATAACTCCTTCTTGAAGCATCCAGTAAGTCCACATATCAGTGACATGAATCTTACCATCTTTGCCTTTAATATTAGCTGTTTTAGGTAATTCCAACATATTCCAAAAATCTCTCGCCCATGGTCCTGCCCCAATAACAACTTGTTCACAGTCAATTGTACCTTTGTCAGTTTCTACTCCTGTTACTGCTTTACTATTACTTCCCCTTTTAAAACCTGTAACTTTTACACCTTTCAAAACTTGAACGCCATTAGATGTAGATTTGTTTTCAAGCGCTTTTATTGAGTCTTTGTTAAAAGCATATCCACCTTTTTTTTCATGTAGAATTGAAGTGATACCTTGTGCTTGCCAATCATCAAAAATACCCTTCATATAATTCGTACAATCTTTTTCACCTTCTATAAATGTAGACTCGTATCCAATTGCTTTTTGTTGTTCATAAATACTTGCAACATCTTCATGCATTACTTCTGGCGAGATTTGCAAATAACCTACTGGATTGTACTTAAAGGCTTTTGGATCACTTTCCCAAACAGAAACTGAATGAGCCATTAATTCTCTCATTGCTGGTTGAAAATAATTATTTCTTACTACACCACAAGCTATTCCACTTGCACCAGCAGCAGTATCTTTTTTTTCTAAAACTATGATGTCACCGGGATTTTTATAAGTTTCCGATAATTTCCATGCAGTACTTAAACCGTGGATACCCCCACCGATTATAACTACTTTTGCTTTTGTCGGTAATGACATAGCTACATCTTTATTTTTCGTACGACTTAAATATATAATTTTTTATATATATAAAATTTATAAGTAATTAATTACTAATTCTTTAGAAGCTTAGATTTTTTAATGTTTCCAAATACTGATTGAATTCTTCGATAAATGCTTCGCTAGGTTTGATATGTTTTTTTCTTTGATCACCAGTAGTTTTTTCTAAATAAAAGAACCCCTTTTCACAAGCTTCATTTATCATCAAAGCAGATTTTGGCCGAGAAGTTTTAAACAGCTTAGTTTTTAATTCCTCTACTGTGAGATTTTCTTTATATTTATAAGCATGCATCACCAGCAGCATCATATGATAATGAGATGGCGACTTCCTAAAAAAGTAATTAGAAGATGTATGAGAAAGTTTCATTTGATCTTCCCAGAATTCCAATAAATCTTTAGTTGTTTTTGTCATTAAGATCTTACTCTTGTTTTCTTCGGATCAAAATGTGGGAACGGCACTACTTTAGCAGTAATTCTTTTTTGATGACCATCAATTTTTCCAACCTCAACTTCTGTTCCAGGTTCAGAATATTGAGTGTCTATTCTGCAAAGTGCTATATTTTTATTAAGAGTAGTTGACAAACAGCCACTTGTCACTATACCAACCTGTGATCTTCCGACATGTACACAATCACCATGGCCTGCATGTTCTTTTCCAATAAGCTCCAAACCGACAAGTTTTTTTTGCGGATTAGCTTTTCTCTCTTTTAAAACTTCTTTTCCTATAAAATCTTCCTCTTTTGTTTTTAGTGGAACTGCAAAACCAATCCCAGCCTCAAATGGATCTTGTTGACCATCAAATTCATTACCAAATAAAATTAAACCTGCCTCAATTCTTAATTTATCTAAAGCAGCAAATCCTGCAGGGATTAAACCATGATCTTTTCCAGCTTCCATAAGTTTATCCCATACTTCAGGTGCATGTTTTGGATGGCACCAAACTTCATATCCAAGTTCGCCTGTATAACCTGTTCTAGATACAATCAAGGGAATTCCTTGAAGTTCTTCAACTCTACAAATGGTAAATCTAAACCATTCTAACTCATCAATAGACGGTTGAGTTGGAGGAGTAAAAATTAATTTTTTTAATATTTCTCTACTTTTCGGCCCTTGAACCGAAACATTACTAATTTGGTCTGTGGAATTTTTTATATTAACTTTATAATTTTTTTTCTTAGCAACTTCTTTTAACCATTCTCCAGCATACTCATCTCCACAAATCCATCTAAATCCTGTTTCACTTAATTTTAATAAAGTACCATCGTCAAACATCATCCCATTTTCATAGCACATTGCAGAATAAACTACCTGACCAACAGAAAGTTTTTTAATATTTCTAGTTAGTGTATAATTCATTAACTCTTCAGCATCAGGTCCAATAATTTCAAATTTTCTCAAAGAGGATAAATCAATTAGTACAGCTTTTTCTCTACAAGCGTTATATTCTTCAATTACACCATGCTTGGTGTAATCATTAGGTAACCAAAATCCTCTAGCATCAATAAAGTTTCTTGTTAACTTTGATGTTCTCTGGTGGAAACCAGAATTTCTAGTTAGTTTTTTTTCAGAGTCAGTTTTCATTCTAAAAGCAAACGATTTCGAAAATTCCTTATTTTTGTCATAAGTTCTAACAAAAATATCTGTTGGATTCCATGAATTACATGCATCAATATCACTTGGGCATGCTGTAGTTCCAATAGTAAGATCTTTTAAAGCTCTAAACATTACATAATCACCTGGTCTTGCGAATGACTCATCAGAAATAACAGAATTTAAACCTGAAGCAGAGGTATTAAAAAATAAGTTGATTGCATGCCACCCTTTCTGTTTTTGGACACCATATTTAGACATTGAGTTGGTTAAGTTATCAGAGCAGTTTGGATGACCAAAATAGCCTGCATCCTCATAATATTTTGAAGTACAAGCTAAATTAAAAGTATCATGTTTACCAACGGTATCTCTAATTACCTCAATTAATGGTTCATGATCAGTATCATAAAATTTTGAAAATAATCCTGGCCCAGGAAAAGTATTACCCATGAAAGTTCTTGTTGTTTGCCAATCAAGACCTTTCTCAATTTTTTTATCAAGTTTTTTTGTATCAAATGCTACAAAGTCAGAACATTGTCTTCCTGCTGGACTTATAATTTGAATATAATCACCTTCTTTAACTTGATAAGAAATTGAAGTTTCTCTAAAAATATTTTCTTCAAAATTTGGCTCAAAAACTGGATCAGGTATAACTGACAACTCTTTATCATTAATAATTTTAGCTCTTTTTATAAATATTGTTAAATCACTTGAAGGATTTTGCTCACTCACCAACATATCATTTTGTGGGGCTGAAAAAATTACGTAACATTTATCTTTCGATTTGATCTTTATTTTTTCACCACTTGGTGTTTTGTCATCAAAAAGAACGGATGATTTAGATTTATTTATATCCAAATTTCTTTTCTTTAATTGAAAATTTGTCACTAAAGAACTTTCATCTTTTCTATTAAGTATTTCCTTAATAAAACTTTTTTTACTATTTTCTTTTTGATTTAAAATTCCAAGTTCCGATTTTCCGTCCTTATTGAAACAAACTATTTCACAAATTTGATCTCCTTCATCATTGATAATTTCTATTTCATCATCAGGAAAAATTTGTAAACCAGTAAGTCCACCAGCATTTACAACATGCCTTTCAACCCCAGGTGGTAATACATTTAAACCTGGCTCTTTAATATCTAAAGTAGTTTGCGACATTTTTTATAATCTATTGTTATATTATATAAATATCTAGTAGTTGACTATCATTTTACTTAGGCACATACTAAGACCACTTAATATTAAGAAAGGGGAATAAATGCGAAAAATAATATCATTGATATCTGCGATGATAATTTCATTAGTAAGTTTTGCTGGAATATCAAACGCAGCAGATAGTAAAAAGCCCATTGTGATCCCAACTCATAACTGGTCAAGCCAAATTGTAATGGCTTACGTTATTGGTGGAATAATGGAAGACATGGGAAATAATGTTAAATATGTTAACGCTGACTCTCAAGCAGTATACGAGTCAATAAGAATTGGTGACGTAACTATATCTCACGAGGTATGGGAATCTGCTTTTGGTAAATCTTTCACAACTGCATTGGATAAAGGTGGATTGCTTGATTGGGGTGACCATGAAGCAAGAACACTTGAAGATATGGGATATCCAAACTGGGTTGCTGAAAAAGGATTATGCCCAGGCTTACCAGATTGGACTGCTTTAAAAAATCCTGACTGTGCTAAAAACTTTACAACACCTGACTCTCCAGATGGAAAAGGAAGAATGTTGGAAGGTCCGCAAACTTGGCATGGTGACTTAATTCCACAAAGGGTTGACGCTTTAGGTTTAGGAGATCTTTGGTGGGTTAAATTTGCTGGAAGTGCTGATGCACTTTGGGCAGAGTTAGCAGCAGCTGAAAAAGAAGGAAGAGGAACAATCATCTTTAACTGGACACCTAACTTTACAGATGGTGCTGGTTTTACATTTATCGACTTTCCTCCATATACAGCAGGTTGCAGACCTGAAGATGGTGGAGATGGAAAATGTGGTTCGCCTGATGGTTATTTGAAAAAAGCAGTTAACGCTGATTTTCCAAAAACTCATCCAAAAGCAGCAGCGATGTTTAAAAAACTTTCTTTCACAACAAGTCAAATTGGTGCAATGGCAGCTTTAGTTGATATTGACAAAATGACTCATGAGGATGCAGCTAAAAAATGGCTGAAAGATAATAAGAAAGTTTGGAAAGCTTTTACTAAATAAGGTTAAAAGCGATTAAATCTTTAAATCTCTCCCAACAATGTTGGGGGAGATTTTTTTTTAAATAGAAAAAAATTCAATGATTAAATATTTTTTAAGTATATTCATTAGCTTGTTATTCTTCAATCAAGCTTTAGCAAAAGATGTGAATATAAATGAAAATATTGATCTTAAGTTTGTTTGTGAATTAGATAAAAAGATAATTAAAAATTCACAATACAATTATCAAACTTTTTTAGCTAAAGATTTGAATGAAAAGGGTTTGGATAAATTTGAAATTAAATCAAAACAACCAGAGACACTTTTAATAAGTGGATTATCACTATTTCTTGCAGATTCTGCAAAATTAAATATTAAAGTTGTTAATAAAGATGTAGTTCTATTTAAATCAATTGATCAAGAAAATAATTATTCCGAGTCAGGTATTATCACAAGAAAAACAGGAGAATTAATTCATGAAATTACAAGAAATTTAAAAAGTGAAAATGCAGAAAAATATATTTCAATATATTCATGTATAAAACATGACCAAAAAGTCTGATTTTTTTTTGATAAATTTTGTGTAAAGTATGATTATGAAAAAATTTCTCTTAAGCATAATTCTGGGTTTTTTAATTACATCAGTTGCTTTAGCACGAAGTACTGGCTGCAAAGAGGGAAATTGTGAAAATGGTTTTGGTAAATGGGTTTATACAGATAAAACTACTTACGAAGGAGAATGGTTAGGAACAAAAAAAAATGGTCAAGGAGTAGAAACTTGGCCCAATGGATATATTTATAAAGGAGAATTTAAAAATAGTGAGTGGAGTGGAGTAGGTGTTTTAACTTTTCCAGATGGTTCAACCTATGAAGGTGAGTGGGCTAAAGGATTTATGAATGGAAAAGGAACTTTCACTTCTTCAGATGGGACACAAAAATCTGGCTTATGGAAAAACGGAAAGTTGCAAGAGTAAATGTCAAAAGAAAACTATTTAAACAAAATTAAAGATTTACCAGAAACTATAAAACAATTTGGAGGCTTAGTGCTTATAGTTCTTATCATATTTATTTCTTTTTCTGTCTTAAATGTCATGTTCGGTGGGGGAGATGAATTGGTAAGAAAAATGAAGCTAGAGGAAGAAAGAATTGCTCAAGAAAAAAAGTTAAGTGAATTAATATCCAAACTACCTTCAGGAATATTAGTTACTTTTGATGGCACTGAACACTTTAAATTAACAGATGAAGTATATGAACAGGTCTGTAAAGCAACAAAATTAATACCTCAAAGAGCAATTATGGGTGCTAATTTTTTAAATTTTAGAGCGCATGAAATCTATACGATCAATGGAAATAAGATTGATGAAACATTTGTAAAGTGGGATGAGGAAAAAAATAAATGTTATGCAGGTTTTACAGTAAGTGGAGATAATGTCGGTGTTAATGAGTCTGTTAGTGTTAGTGGTGAGGCATTAAGTTTTTTAAGCACTGGAATCGACACTAGAGTTTACTTTATTAAAAATTTTTAAGGGGGAAAAACAACAATATTATGGATTTAATTTTATCTTAATTTCATATAACTTGATTAAAAATTTATGTCAGAACCAGTAATCAAATGTAAAAATGTTTATAAAATTTTTGGAGCAAATGCTCAAAAGATGCTTCAAGATTCTAATGGCAATGTTGATGCTAAAACTTTTCAAGACAATGGATGTATTGTAGGAGTAAACAATGCTTCATTTGAAGTTTCTAAAGGTGAGATGTTGGTTGTTATGGGTTTGTCTGGTTCAGGAAAATCAACTTTATTAAGATGTATTTCAAGATTAACTGATGCAACAGGTGGAAAAATTTTTATTGAGGGTCAAGATTTATTACAATTAAACAACAAAGATCTAATTGATCTCAGAAGAAATAAAATGGGAATGGTTTTTCAAAGTTTTGCTTTGCTTCCACACAAAACTGTAGTTGAGAATATAGCTTTTCCACTTCAAATTAAAGGAGTGAAAACTGAAGAAAGTATTAGTAAAGCAATGGATATGGTTAAGTTGGTTGGACTTGATGGAAGAGAAAATTATTTTCCGAGAGAGTTATCAGGAGGACAACAACAGAGAGTAGGTATAGCAAGATCATTAGCTGTAGAACCAGATATATGGTTTTTAGATGAACCTTTCTCTGCTTTAGATCCATTAATTAGAAAAGAAATGCAAGATGAGTTTTTAAGACTTCAGGAAAAATTACAAAAAACAATTATGTTTATTACTCATGATTTTGATGAAGCTTTAAAACTTGCTGACCGGATTGCGATCATGAAAGATGGCATAATTGAGCAGCTAGATACACCTGCAAATATAGTTTTGAACCCTGCTACGGAATACGTAAGAAAGTTTACAGAGGAAGTCCCTAGAGAAAAGGTCTTATTAATTGAAGATGTAATGGATACATCTAAAGACAATCTTGGTGATTTAAAAGTTTCAAAAGATGAGATAATAGAGAATGTTGCTGAAAAAATTTTAACTCAAGAAAAATCTGTTGCTGTCGTTAATAGCAATAACGAAATTATTGGTTCTATTAATTCGACTAAAATAATTAACACTGTTTTTGGAGGAAGAAAAAATAATAATTAAATTATGGAACTTTTAAAAAAATATCCAAAAATATTTCAATGGTTATTTTTATTAGTTGTATTTTTTGCTCTATGTTTTGCGATCGAAGTTCCTGAAACGTATAAATTCATTCGGGGTCAAGCAGAATTCGTCAAAGATCCCAATCAAAGTAGTTATGTATTTTTAGGTAAAGAGGTAAGATATTATGCTTTTGATGTCTTCTGGAGGTTACCTCCATTGCTTGGATGGTTGCCAATTTGGATTAATGACTCATTATTTTTCTTGATGAATGAGTGGATGCCAATTGAAGTTTGGAATGAAGATACTCAAGAATTTAAAAGTCGCCCTATAGTTTTACAAATAAGTAGAAACTTGACTGCCTTTATGACTTTTTTAATAGAATTAATAAGAGAAATTTTATTAGGTGGTCTGGAAACTATTGTTGCCTTTACTAGTTGGGATTGGATAGATAAAAACCCGTGGGCTGAATTACCTGGATTACCCTGGACTATTGTTGCAGCAGGCGCAGCATTACTTTCTTATAAGCTAAGTGGGAAAGGTTTAGCTTTGTTCGCTGGGTTAACTATGGTTTATATTTCTTTGTTTGGTCAATGGAAGCCTTCTATGCAAACTCTATCATTTATATTAGTTGCTGCTCCATTATCATTTATTTTTGGTTTAGGTTTAGGGATAGCAGCTTTTAAAAGTAAACGTGTAGAAAAAGCTTTATATCCAATATTACTTGTGATGCAAACAATGCCACAATATGCTGTTTTGGTTCCAGCACTAGTTCTTTTTGGAGTGGGTGATCATGCTGCTGTAATTATTACAATGGTTGTAGCAATACCACCGATGATTTTGTTAACTCTATTAGGTTTAAGAGCAGTGCCTCCGGAAGTTATTGAAGCAGGGAGGATGAGTGGATGCAATAATTTTCAATTAATGTTTAAGGTTTTAATTCCAACTGCTAGGAGAGATATTTTAATTGGAGTAAATCAAGTCATTATGGTGTGTTTTTCGATGGCAGTTATTTCAGCTTTTATTGGGGCTAAAGGTTTAGGATTTAATTTATTATTAGCATTAAACCAGTTGAATATTGGATTAGCACTGGAGGCAGGATTATGCATTAGTTTGATTGCAATTCTATTAGATAAGATGTCTCTAGCATGGGCGAATAAGCAGACAGATTATTTTGGTAATCTTACATTTTATCAAAGAAACAAAAATCTTTTATTTTTTGGTGTTATATTTATTATCGGAATAATACTTTCTTACGTTGGAACTTTTTTATTCAAAGATACTTTTAATTATTTATTTGAAATTCCACACAACAAAGGAATATCAACAGCAGATTTTTGGAATAAAGGTGTAGATTGGATTTTTGATACTTTTTTTGTTTATATCAAAGCATTTAATACTTGGTTAATTAAAGAGGTGCTTCAACCAATGAGAGCACTGTATTTAAGGATGCCAGCAATAGCTACAATAGTTTTAGTGGTTGGTGCAGGATATTTAATTGGTGGGATACGTTCTGCTTTGGTGGTTTGTGCTTTAACTTTATTTATCGCATTTAGTCCATGGTGGGATAGAGCTTTAGTTACAGCATATATGGCAACTTTTGGAGTAATCGTTTCTTGTATTATTGGATTTACTGTAGGAACATTATGTTTTCAAAATAAACATTCAGCAAACTTTATGTTAGGGGTTTGTGATATTTTTCAAACATTCCCATCATTTGTATATTTAATTCCAGTAATGATGTTATTTGGTATTACGGACACATCGGTGCTTATTGCAGTAATTGTTTATGCGACAATACCTGCAACAAGATATACAATTGAAGGATTACGAAGTGTTCCAGCAGGTTTGCACGATGCAGCAACTATGTCGGGTGTAAATAAATTTCAAAGATTAACCAAAATAGAATTTCCTTTGGCATTCCCGCATATGATGCTTGGAATAAACCAAACAATAGTATTTGCGTTATTTATGGTAATTATTGGTGCATTTATTGGTACAGAAGATTTAGGTCAATATATTTTAAAAGCATTATCAGATAAAAAAGGTGCAGGTATTGGATTAACTCTTGGTATATGTGTTGCTTTTATAGCTTTAATATTTGATAACTTAATTAGAGCATATGTTCAAAAAAGAAAAAAACACTTAGGTATTGATTAATTCTAATTTACTTATCTAAAAAATCTTTCAACGAGTCATCCATGGCAGTTGCCCATGGAGTATGATGAATTGGAGCAACTGAACCAGTTACTGGAGAAGAAAAAGACTTGTTTCTATAAGTCAATATATCTTCAACTTTGTGATGCTCCCATTCTTTAAAATGCTTTCTAATTAATTCAAAATCAATTTTTGGATAATCTGACATTTCATGAAGTTCTTTTGTATATTCAGTTTGAAAATCTATCATTTGATCTGGATTTTCTAATTTTTCTTCCATAGCAACCCATTTGTTAATATCATCTTTTATTTCTTTATCATTTGGAATTTTAATCTTGTTCATTATTACATCTCTTGCATACCAAGCCTGACAGTCAAACATATTGAATGTATGAAACTGATCTTGCATACCAAGATAAAAAAGTTTGTGATTATCTTGCCAAACAACACCTTTGTATAATTTTGGTGGATAAAGTCTATTTCTGGTTTTTAACTGTAAATTTTCTTCTAAAAAAGGAAAATGATGAAGATAACCAGTACATAAAATTACAACATCTGCTTCTTGTTCCGTACCATCTTTAAAAATTGCTTTCTTCCCCTCTAATCTATCAAGGTAATGAACTTCTTTCATTCCTTTTGGCCACTTAAATCCCATTGGATTATGTCTATATCCAATGGTTACACTTTTAGCTCCATATTTATTACATTGAAGTGCCACATCTTCAGCAGAATAGCTACTCCCTAAAACAATTACATTTTTATTTCTAAATTCCTCTGCATCTCTAAAATCATGGGAATGCATAATTCTTCCAGGAAAAGAATTCATTCCTTCATATTCTGGAATGAAAGGAACTGAAAAATGTCCACTGGATACTACTACAAAATCAAAATCATCTTTTAATATTTTGTCGTTAACCTTATCTTGATAACTAACTTCAAATTTATCATTTTTATAAACTGTGTTTACAACTTTAGTATTGAATTTAATCTTACTTTTCAAATTTCCTTTGTTTACTCTACCAATAATGTAATCATATAAAACTGCTCTAGGAGGAAAAGACGGAATAGGTTTTCCAAAATGCTTATCAAATGAATAATCTGCAAATTCTAAACACTCTTTTGGTCCATTTGACCAAAGATATCTGTACATACTGTTATGTATTGGATCCCCATATTGATCAGAACCAGTTCTCCAATTATAGTTCCATAATCCTCCCCAATCTTCTTGTTTTTCAAAACAAACAATCTCGGGCACTTTCTCACCATTTTTTTCTGCTAATTCAAATGCTCTGAGCATAGACAGTCCACATGGTCCAGCTCCTATAATTGCTATTTTTTTCATTAAGTTACTAAATTTAAATTTGTAAATTTATTTTACTAACAAAATAAGGAATTTAAAATAAAATATTACATTATAATTAAGATTATTTGAGATTACTTTCTCTCGTATGTGTTGTATTAAACATGTAATTTTAAAGCTAAATATAATATATGAAAAAAATTTTAATCATAGGTGGTGGTGCAATGGGCTCAGCTTTTACTATCCCATGTCTTGAAAATAAAAATGATGTTACAATTACTGAACCTTACTCAAAAAGGTTTATAAAAGATTTATCATCAAAAAAAAAATTTCATTCAGCATTAAAGATTAAACTTCCAGCTAAATTAAAATTTAGAAAATTTACAAATGATCTATTAACAGAGAAATTTGATCTTTTAGTAATTGCTTTAAGTTTACCAGGAATCGATTTTATTGGTAAAAAATTAAAAGATCAAAACATAAAGACTCCTATTTTAGTACTTACTAAAGGGTTAAAGTATTTATCTCACAATAGAAAAATTTTAACAATTTCAGAAAATTTAAGAAGAAATGCTGGTATTAAAAATGTATCGGTTTTAAAAGGCCCTTGTTTAGCTAAAGAATTGGCTAGAAAAAATCAAACAAGTGTTGTTATTGCAAATAGAAGTATTTCTTTTGCAAAGAAAATTGGAAAAAGAATTTCAACAAAATACTATCTCACAGAATTTTCAAAAGATGTTATTGGAGTGGAGGTTTGTTCTGCAATTAAGAATATATATTCAATGATAATAGGTGCTGGACAAAGTTTAAATGCTTCATCAAATTTATTTCAGAAATCAATTTTAGAAATGAAATATTTAACAAAATATTTTAAAGGCAAAGAAGAGACTACTCTAGGGCTTGCCGGGGCAGGAGATCTTTACGTTAGTGCAGCAGGTGGAAGAAATAGTAAAATGGGAAGCTACTTGGGCATGGGGTACACATTTAAAACTGCAAAAAAAAAGTTTATGCCAAATGATACTGTAGAAGGAGAGCAATTAGCAAGAGAGATTGCCCCATTTATTCTTAAAAAAATAAACAAACAGAAAATACCTTTGATGGTTAATTTAATAAGGACTATTCGGAGCAATAAAAAACTTAAAATTAAAGTTTAGAATAAACCTTCAATTTCACCTTTATCATTAAGTTTAATTGAGTCAGCTGCTGGAACTCTAGGTAAACCAGGCATAGTCATTATTTCACCGCAAACAACTACAATAAACTCAGCACCAGATGACAATCTAACTTCTCTTACTGGTAACACGTGTCCAGTTGGTGCACCTTTTAAATTGGGATCAGTCGAAAAACTATATTGAGTTTTTGCAATACAAACTGGAAGTTTACCATAACCTTTCTCCTCAAAATCTTTTAATTGTTGTCTAATTTTTGTATCAGCCACAACTTCACTTGCATGATAAATTTCTTGAGCAATTTTCTCAATCTTTTTAAACAACGGAAGACTATCTTCATACAAATATTTAAATGTATTTTTTTTGTCTTCACATATCTCAGAAACATTTTTTGCTAATTCTTTAGTTCCCTCACTTCCATTTGACCAATGTGTACATTTTGAAGCTTTAACTCCCTGAGTTTTACAAAAATCAAGTAAAGTTTTCATTTCTTCTTCAGTGTCAGTTATAAAATGATTTACAGCAATTGTAACTGGTAAACCAAACTTTCTTGTATTATTTATATGCCTTTCCAAGTTGACCAAGCCTTTTTTTAAAGCTTTAACATCCTCTTTTTTTAATTCTTCTTTTGAAACACCACCGTGCATTTTCAAAGCTCTGATAGTAGCTACTATCACTACACAATCAGGTTTAATTCCTGATTTTCTACATTTAATATCTAAAAATTTTTCAGCCCCAAGATCGGCACCGAAACCCGCTTCTGTCACGACATAGTCAGCTAGTTTAAGTCCTGCCTTGGTAGCAATCACTGAGTTACATCCATGAGCTATATTCGCAAATGGTCCACCGTGTATAATTGCCGGATTATTTTCTAAAGTTTGAGTCACATTTGGTCTTATAGCTTCTTTTAAAAGAACAGTCATTGGCCCCTGAGCATTTAAGTCTTTAGCATAAATTGCTTTCTTATCTCTTGTGTAAGCTATTGTGATATTTCCAATTCTGTTTTCTAAATCTTTTAAATCATTTGCCAAACAAAAGATCGCCATAATTTCTGAGGCTACAGTAATATCAAAACCATCTTGTCTTGGATAACCATTAGCAACCCCACCAAGATCAACTACGATAGATCTTAGAGATCTATCATTCATATCCATAACTCTTTTCCAAACAACCCTTCTTACATCAATATTTAGTTTATTACCCCAGTATATATGATTATCAATTAATGCAGATAAAAGATTATGAGCAGAAGTTATTGCATGAAAATCGCCAGTGAAATGTAAATTTATTTGTTCCATTGGTACTACTTGGGCATAACCACCACCAGCAGCTCCACCTTTCATACCAAATGATGGTCCAAGACTTGGCTCTCGTAAACAAACAATAGATTTTTTTCCTATTTTATTTAATCCATCATTTAATCCAACAGAAGTTGTAGTTTTACCTTCTCCAGCAGGAGTTGGTGTAATAGCAGTTACTAAAATTAAGTTTCCGTCCTTTTTTTTTAAGGTGTTTAAATATTCTAAATTTATTTTGGCTATATGTCTCCCCATTGGACTAAACGCCGAACTTTCATCTGGTACATTGATCTTAGCCAATATATCTTTGATTGGCTTCATTTTTGCTTCTCTTGCTATTTGGATATCCGACTTTACTCCACTCATTATAAATTTCTTTTTAAAATATTAAAAAACTGGTTGATTAGTATCTCTTTTTAGCGCCTTTGGAAATATCTAAAAATTATATATAAAAAAAATATGAACTATTTATATTCTTTATTATAAAATTTAGTCATGCAAAAATATTCAATATTTAGCTTAATCAAAAATGCTTTCTCAAACCATGAAAAATGGGACTTAGCCTGGAAAGACCCAAATCCAAAGAGTGAGTACGATGCAGTTATCATAGGTGGAGGAGGACATGGTTTAGCAACTGCTTATTATTTAGCTAAAGAGCATAAAATCACAAATATCGCTGTCATCGAAAAAGGATGGATTGGTGGAGGAAATATTGGAAGAAACACAACAATTATTAGATCAAACTTTATGTATGATGATAATGCAAGGTTTAATGAATTTGGAATGAATTTATGGAGAAATATGAGTCAGGAATTAAATTTCAATGTAATGTTTTCTCCAAGAGGAATAATAAATTTAGCTCACTCAGATGCACAAATGAATGCATACGCTCGTAGAGGAAACTCAATGAGATTAAATGGTATAGATGCAGTTTTATTGGATAGAGACGAAGTTAAAAAAATAATTCCAATGGCAGACTTTTCCGAAGATGTAAGATATCCAATTTTTGGTGGTCTAGCCCAACCAAGTGCAGGAACTGCTAGACATGATGCAGTTGCATGGGGTTATGCTCGTCAAGCTGACTCAATGGGAGTAGATATTATACAAAATTGTGAAGTAACTGGTTTTGATGTGTCTGGGGGAAAAATAACAGGAGTTAGAACATCAAGAGGTAATATAAAAACAAAAAAGATTGGTCTTTGTGTAGCAGGAAGTACAAATGTTTTAGCAGAAAAATTAAATATGACATTACCAATTGAAACCCATTTACTTCAGGCTTGTGTTTCAGAACCAGTTAAACCTGTATTAGATGGAGTTGTAACTTTTGGTGCTGGACATTTTTACATTAGTCAATCTGATAAAGGTGAAATGGTAATGGGTGGAGATCTTGATGGTTACAATAGCTATGCACAAAAAGGTAATTTACCAACTATTCAACATGTATTAACAGGGGGAATTGCGCTGTTTCCATTTTTAAGCAGATTGAAAATGCTTAGAACTTGGGGTGGTATTATGGATATGTCAATGGATGGCTCACCTATAATTGATAAGACTCATATTGAGGGATTATATTTAAATTGCGGTTGGTGTTATGGTGGTTTTAAATCTGTTCCATCTTCTGGTTGGACTTTTGCTCATACTATAGCTCAGGATAGAGTACACGAATTAAATGAAGGTTTTAGTTTAGATAGATTTTCAAAAGGATATTTGTTGGACGAAAAAGGTTTAGGAACAAAAACTTGGATTTCATAAATGCTTAATATCAAATGTCCATATTGTGGAGACAGATCTCAAAAAGAATTTGCTTATGGTGGAGATGGAACAATCATAAGACCAGAATTGAACAAAGATATATCTGATGAAAAATGGGATGAGTTTGTTTATCTGAGAAAAAGTCCTAGAGGGAAACATATAGAGTTGTGGCACCATATTGCAGGCTGCAGGCAATGGTTTAAAGTCCAAAGAGATACTGTTACCCATGAAATTTTTAAAACTGCAAAAATGAATGAAGAGATTAAATGAGTCAATCGCATCGTCTTATAAATGAGGGCCTAATTAATAGAAACAAAGAAATTGTTTTTAAGTTTAATGGCAAAAAATATATTGGTTATGAAGGAGATACATTAGCCTCAGCTTTACTTGCTAATGGAGTTCATCTTGTTGGCAGAAGTTTTAAATATCATAGACCAAGAGGTTTTTTCGGTGCAGGCGTTGATGAGCCTAATGCAAAACTACAGATCAAATTAAATAACCACTCTGAACCTAATGTCAATGCAACTGAAATCGAATTAGTTGAAGGTATAGAGGCTACAAGTCAAAATTGTTGGCCATCTGTAGAATTTGATATAGGGGCTATAAATAATTTTTTAAATAAATTTTTTCCTGCAGGTTTTTATTATAAAACATTTATGTGGCCAAAAAGTTTTTGGTACAAAGTTTATGAACCATTTATAAGAAAAGCAGCTGGTCTTGGTATTGCATCATTAAAAAAAGATAAAGAAAGATATGAGCATAAATATGAATATTGTGATTTATTAGTTACTGGTTCCGGTCCTGCTGGTTTATCAAGTGCTTATTCAGCAGCGAAGAATGGTGCAAAGGTAATTTTAGCTGAGGATAAACCAAGATTTGGTGGGTCTCTACTAACGGATGATGTAACTATAGATAATTTATCAGGTAAAGCTTGGGCAGATAAAATCATAACTGAATTAAAAGAGATGCCAAATGTGATTGTCAAAAATAGATCACAAGTATTTGGTTATTATGATCATAACATGATGGTTATGTTTGAGAGAACTGGTGACCATTTAAAAAATAAGCCAAAGTATACTCCTAGACAAAGATTATGGTACATCAGAGCTAAAGAAGTATTGTTGTCCACAGGTTCAATAGAAAGACCAATTGTTTTTGGAAACAATGATACACCAGGTGTATTTTTGTCAGCTGCAGCAAAAGAGTATATCAAAGTCTATGGAGTATTAGTTGGTAAGAAACCTTTAATATTTACAAATAATGATAGCGCGTACGAAACCGCTTTAGAATTCAAAAAACAAGGAGTTGAACCAGTCATTTTAGACACAAGAGAGGAACAGTCATCTGAATTAATTGATAATGTCAAAAATCAAAACATAGAAATTAAATTTTCTTATGCTGTAATAGCTGCAAATGGATATAAAAAAGTAAAATCAGCGCAAATTGGAAAATTAAATAAAGATAAAACTGGGTTTGAAAATAACGAGATAATCGAATGTGACTGCATATGTGTATCTGGATTTTGGACACCAACTGTTCACTTAGCATCGCAATCTGGCAACAAACTTAAGTTTAATGATCAAATAGATGCTTTTGTTCCAGATAAATCAAAACAAAACGAAACTTCTATTGGAGCTTCTAAGGGAACTTTTAATTTGAAAGAAACTTTAGAAGAAGGGTTTAAAACTGGATTTGAAGTCTCGAAGAATATAACAAATAATAACAATTCAATTTCGATACCTAATTCGAATGAAGCAAAAAAAATTTCACATGATAAATTTTGGTGTTCTCCTTTACCTAAGGGTAAAAATTTTAAACGTTTTGTAGATTTTCAAAATGATGTTGCTGTTTCTGATATTGAAGTAGCTTTACGTGAAGGTTATAGATCAATTGAGCATGTAAAAAGATATACAACATTAGGAATGGCGACAGATCAAGGGCGTACCAGTAATCTAAATGGCCTACAATTAGTTGCAGATGTTGAAAAAAAAATAGTTCCACAAGTTGGCCATACGACTTTCAGACCTCCATTTACTCCAATCACAATTGGAACAATAGTTGGAAGAGAAGTTGATATGGAATATATGCCAATAAGAAAAACTCCTATGCATACTTGGCATAAAAAAAATAATGCAGTTTTTGTGGATGCAGGAGCCTGGAAAAGGCCTAGATATTACAAACAAGGTAATGAAACTTTGTTTGAAGCAGCGAAAAGAGAAGCAAAAAATGTTAGAGATCATGTTGGTATTTGTGATGTAACAACACTCGGTAAAATAGATATTAAAGGACCAGATGCAGCTGAATTTTTAAACAGAGTTTACACCAATGCTTGGTTAAAACTTCCAGTTGGTAAGGCAAGATACGGTGTGATGTTAAGAGAAGATGGGATAGTGATGGATGATGGAACAACTACAAGAATTTCAGAAAATCATTATCATATGACAACTACAACTGCTCAAGCAGCAAACGTTTTATCACATTTGGAGTATTATCTTCAAATAGTTTGGCCAGAGTTAAATGTAAATGTAATTTCAACAACAGAACAATGGGCTGGAGCCGCACTTGCGGGCCCTAAATCGAGAGATGTGTTAGCAAAATTATTTCCTAATCTTGATGTAAGCAATGAAGCTCTGCCATTTATGGGGTATGTAGAAGGTGATTTATTTGGCTTAAAAGCAAGAATATTTAGAATTTCATTTTCAGGAGAGCTAGCTTATGAAATAAATATTGCATCTGATTATGGACTTTTCATGTGGGAAAAAATAATGGAAGCAGGAAAAGAATTTAACATTCAACCTTATGGAACTGAAGCATTATCAACTTTAAGAATTGAAATGGGACACGTAGCTGGGCCCGAATTAGATGGAAGGACAATTCCTTACGACGTTTCTTTAGAGGGTTTAGTATCTAAGAAAAAAGATTTTATTGGTAAAAGATCTTTACAAAAAGAAGCTTTTAATAAAGATGGTAGACAAAAAATAGTTGGTCTTGTTCCACTAGATAAAAAATCTAGTATTCCAGAAGGATCTCATTTAGTTGTAGATAAAAATGCTAAACTTCCAAACCCAAAATTAGGACACGTATCCTCATCATGTTGGAGTGTTGAAAATAATAATCCATTCTCTTTAGCAATAGTTAAGGATGGGAAGAATATGATTGGAAAAAAGTTATTTGCAGTATCACCTTTAAAAAATACTGCTATTGAAGTTGAGATCATCTCATCTCATTATGTTGACCACGAAGGAAAGAGAGTTAGATCATGACCCATATTTCACCACTAAATTTTATTCACAAAAATGGAAAATTTGGAGATTATAAAGAAAAAAGTGAAAATGACTTATTAAAGGTTTCAGAGATTAATAAATTATTAATTTTTCAAATTGCTAAATTCAAAAATTCTAAATTTGATATTTCTAAAATTAAAGTTGATAATTTAAATCTTCCATCTTCATTAAAATCATCATCAAACTCAAATACTAGAATACTATGGTTAGGACCAGATAACTGGTTAGTTTTTTCCTCTAATTTGGATTTAATTACAAAAGAAAAAAAACAATTAAGTGAAATAGATTTTGCTATAACAGATATTTCACACTCAAGAACTATAATTGAACTAGAAGGAGATTTGGTTGACGAAGTTCTTAAAAAAGGATGTCCACTAGACATTAATTCTTTTAAAATAGGTGATTGTGCAAATTCAGTTTATAATGGAATTACAGTAACAGTAGATTTTATTTCAGAGGATCCAAAAAAAATTAGAATTTTCGGATTGAGAAGTTTTGGTGAGTCTCTTTATCATTCTATTACAGATGCATGCTTAGAATTTGGATTTGTAGCAAAGTAATTTAGTTAATTGTTTCTGGTCATTTTAGGTTTTATTTAAAATATTAACTTAATAATTTTTTATTTTTTTATTATTTCTTTAAATAAATAATAACATTAATTTATTAATTTCTATCTTGAGTTGTATTAATAAATGTATAGGGTTTAGGATTAAATGAACAAAAAAAAAAATTTATTAATAAGTTTTTTTACTTTAATTTTTTTAAATGGATGCGTCCAATCTACAGCAATGCTTGGACCAGGTCTTACATTGGTAACAACTGGAAATGTTCCACAAGCTGGAGCCGCCTTTGTTACTAATAAAGCAGTTGAAGAAGAAACAGGGATGAATACTGTAACTTTTGTTTCAAATAAAATTGAAGAACAAAATTCTAAGATAAAAACTAAGCGTGATTTCAAGAAATTAGTTAGAAATAATTTTGAAAAGACAAGGAAGAAACTTATTTTGGAAGATCAATCTAATATTTTTAAATAGATTAATTCGTTCTGATTAGTTTCTTTACACCATAATTCATAGCTTTCACACATTCTCCATATATGATCAAATGCTCTTTGAGATATTTCAAGTGGAAAATGACTTTTAGCATAATATAAATTAGGAAATTGAATAAGTTGTTTTTTCATCATATCTTTTTGTAAATCAAGTAATTTAATAGTTTCTTCAGGAATTTTTTTTTTCGAATTTTTATCAACAAAATTATTTTCTTTTAATTCATTAAACCAATCATCATGAAATTTACCACTACTAATATTTTTATAAGTTTCAGATCCTATAAAGTTTTCTATAGCGTCAATATTTGATAAGTTTTGATTATTTTTTTTTATATTTGATATATCATGGTAAATTAGTTCAGCCACATATAACATATATGGTTTTTCTTTAGATTTTTTCATTTATTATCTATATTTTTTCATAGATGAAATCGCTAAAATCAAATTGGGATCTAGAAAAATTTTAGATGACTTTACAGTTTTAAAGGATTTAAATGCAAATATTGCTATAGGTAATTCAGTACATCCTAAAATTATTTTTTTACATTTTTTTCTTATTAAAAAATTAATTGATGATTTAATGATTTTGTTAGCAGCTTTTACATTTCCTAATTTGACTAATTTAATAGCTTTATTGACAGAGTTTTTTTGTATATTTCTACTTGGAGTTATTAAATTATAATTTTTATCAAAAAATTTATTGTAAACGCCTGTTTTTAAAGTCCCTTCTGTTGCAAGTAATCCAATTTTTGAATTTTTTTTACATTTTTTTTTTGTAAATTTATAAACTTCTTCTGGCATATTTATTATTGGCACATTAACTTTTTTTCTTAAATCATCATACCAGTAGTGCGCTGTATTGCATGGAATTACAATAAAGTTACATTTATTTTTTTGTAGTGACTTACATCCACTCAATAAGCTTTTTAGAACTAATTGATATTTCTTTTTGCTTTTAATGTTAAAATTTTTATCTGTTAAATCTTTTGTTTGAACACCAATTGATTCAGGTCTACCTGGAATATCAGATTTGTTATAAAGAATAAACAAGGGGTATTCTTGATCAATTTTTCCTCTATTTAAGATGGCTAATTTATTACAAAAATCTAAGCCTGCTTGTGTTCCCATTCCCCCAAGAATACCAATCATAATTTTATAAATACTTGTTGAGATTATTTTACTGGCTATAAAAATAAATAAAATATTTTAATTTAAATTGATATAGCCAATAAATTATATGTGAAAATTATGCAGTTTTTAAGTTAACTGCTGAAGGACCTTTAGGACCATCTTCAACATCGAAAGTCAAAGCTTGACCCTCATCTAAACCATTCATTCCAGCATCTCTTACTGCCGAAACGTGTACAAACACATCTTTTTCTTTATCTTCTCTTTCAATAAAACCATAACCCTTGGTTGGATTGAACCATTTTACTTTACCTTGTAGACTCATATTATTTCTTACTTATTGTTATGTTAATTTATTACTTATAATTAAGTAATTTAGCTTTCTTTAAAATTTAAGAGGTTTTGTCAACAAAATTGATCTTCAAATTGATTATTTTTTCATATCGTTGCTGATTAGTTTCGTGAAATATAGCGAGTTAATATCCTCTTTATAATGAGCAAAAGGTTTGCATGGCTTAAAATCACACTTTTTAAACAATTTTTTTGCAGGCTCAAAAAATTTTCCAGCTCCTGTTTCAATGCTTATTCTTTCAATATCTAGTTTTTTTGCCTCATCAATTAAATGAATTATGATTTTAATTCCATAACCACGATTTCTAAATTTGTCATGCACTCTAATGGATTTGAATTCACCATGTTTATGGTCTAAAAATTTTAAAGCACCACAGCCCATTAATCTATTATTTTCCCATAAACTCCAAAATTTAATTGATGGAATTTTTAATCCAGGTATATCTAAAACATGAGCGCTCCCCTCTGGAGATGCAGCTCTTAACTCAATAAAATGCTTAGTCAACAGTTCATTGACTTCAGGATGATCAAAATTTCCCTCAATAGATTTAATCATTAATTTAGAATTGTTAAATGTCCCATTTTTCTTTTGTCTTTAATTTCTTTTTTTAAGTAATCAAAAAAAAATTCATTATTATTTAATTTTAAATTCTGTCTGTAAGGCACTATTTCATTTCCAATCAAATTAATCATTTTTGCATTGAATAATTTTTTAATAGCAATTTTTTCCAATGAGCAAATAGCTCTTATATGATTTTCAAATTGGCTGATGTTATAAGCATTTATTGTTAAATGTCCTGAATTATGTACTCTAGGTGCAATTTCATTTACATATAAATTTTCATTTCGATCAATAAAAAATTCTACACATAAAGTACCGATATATTTTAATTCCTCAGCAATTTGAATTGCCCAATTTTTTGATTGAACAGATATGTTCTCACTTATATCTGCAGGAATTTTAGACTGTTTTAAAATCTGATTTTCATGAATATTTTCTATTGGTTCATAGATTTCATATTTATTATTTCCGAATCTTGTAATAATTACAGATATTTCTTTTTTAAGTTTTACTAATTTTTCCAGTATATAATCTTTAGAAAAATCTATATTGATTGAATTAATCTCCTTTATATCTCTAATAGGAAACTGACCTTTGCCATCATAACCCATAGTAGTAGTTTTTAAAATTCCTGGCATAAAATCTTCCAAAGTATCTAGATCAGATTTTTTCTCAATGGATACATATCTTGTAGTTCTTATATTTAATTTATTTATGAAATCTTTTTCAGCTAATCTATGTTGAATTAATCTATTTATAGAAGGTTTAGGTAAAACAGTTTTTATCTTATTTAATTCATTTAATGTTTCGAAAGGTATGTTCTCAAACTCATATGTAATAATATCTACTTTGTTAACAAATTCTGTAATTTTGTTCTTATCTTTATAATCACCAAAAATAAATTCATCAGAAAAATTTTTTGCAGGAGATTCAATATCGTCAGAAAATATGATAGTTTTTATATTGAGTTTTTTTGCTGCGTTGCAAAGTAAACTTCCAAGTTGACCACCACCAATAATACCTAAATTTATTTCAGACATACTAGATTATTTAGGAGTTTTTTTTACAGATTTAGTCTGTGAGTATCTAAATTTTTTGAGTTTTTTTTTTACACTAGAATCATTTATTGCAATTATAGATGCAGCAAGAAGTGCAGCATTTATAGCACCATCTTCACCAATAGCTAAAGTTCCAACAGGTATACCTTTAGGCATTTGCACCATTGAAAGAAGACTATCTAATCCTTTTAATTTTTTACTTTCAATAGGTACTCCTAAAACTGGAATAGAAGTTATAGATGAAATCATCCCAGCTAAATGGGCTGATCCACCTGCCCCAGCAATGATTACTCCAATATTTTGTTTTTCTGCTGAAACTGCATAATCGAACATCCTTTTAGGAGTCCTATGAGCAGACACAATTTTTTTTTCAAATTTAATACCTATTTTTTTTAAGATTTTTTCAGCGTGTTTCATTGTTTTGTAGTCTGATTGACTACCCATAACAATAGAAACTTTAAATTTTTTAGTTATTTTCATGAATTTACTGGTCTAAACTTTATTTCAAAATAAATTCGAAATATCAATAAAATAAATAGAATTTAAAAATACATATTGATATGCTTTTATTTGATTAGTAAATGAAATTTAGAATAGACAACCTCCAGTATTGTAAATGGTCTCGTGAAGTCTTTGAAATAAATAGACAAGCAGGACTAGATGCCGTTCATGTAACAATTGTTTACCATGAAGATTATGACGAATTATTAAAAGAAATTCGAAAATGGGAGAAATTATTTAGGGAAAATTCGGACTTAATATTCTTTGGAAAAGATTTTAAAGATATTGAAAAAGCAAAATTAGAAAAGAAAACAGTTATTTTTTTTGGTTTTCAAAACTGTTCACCAATTGAGGATGATATTCAATTAGTTGAAAAAATTCATCAATTAGGCTGCCGATTTATGCAACTCACATACAATAATCAGTCTTTATTAGCTACTGGATGTTATGAAAAAATAGATAGTGGAGTTACTAATTTTGGAAAAGAAGTTATTAGAGAGATGAATCGTGTTGGAATTGTAGTTGATATGTCTCATTCTGCTGAAAAAAGCACTTTTGATGCTATTGATTTAAGTGAGAAACCAATTGCAATAACACATGCAAATCCCTCTTTTTGGCATCCAGCAAAAAGAAATAAATCAAATGAACTTTTAAAAGCTTTAAGTGATAGTGGAGGTATTCTTGGATTGTCTCTCTACCCGCATCATCTTAAAAATAATTCCAACTGCACACTTGATAGTTTTTGTGAAATGGTTGCAAAAACTGCAGAAATTATGAATATAAAAAATCTAGGTATAGGATCTGATTTATGTTTGTATCAACCAGATGAAGTAGTTGAATGGATGAGAAACGGCACATGGTCAAAAAATATGAATTATGGTGAGGGTTCAAAAAAAAAACCTGGTTTTCCCAAACAACCTCCTTGGTTCCAGGATGCTAGAGGATTTGAAAATTTAGAAAAAGGCTTGAAAAAAGTTGGTTTTTCAGAAACTGAGACCAATGGGATACTTGGTAATAATTGGTATAATTTTTATAAATCTATTTAGATATGAATGTAAAGTTGAGAAATCCCGATAGTATAATGAAATTATCCAGACTCGGATCTTTCCATCAATCTAAATTATCTTTTTTGAGAAGTTTTTTATACGAATTTAAAGATTGGAATTATAAAAGAAATTTATTTAATTTAGATAAAGATGGTTTTGGTACAGCAGTATATTCTTTCAGTAAGAAAAACAGAGTTTATTCATTAATATGTTTTGCTAATAAAATAAGTAATGATGAAAGATCTGATCGAGTTATAGCAACAAAATGGGATGCAGCTTTTACTTTGCATGACGGATTACCAACTATTCAAGACATAGAAAGATTAAAAAATGAAGTGCCAAAACAAGAAGTTGGGAGGTTATCTTATAAAGAATTGACTTTATCTAGAGCAAATAAATCGGTTAGAGTTTTTAATCATGTTGTTGACAACTTAAGTAAGGGAAAACAGCCAGACTTAAATTTACTAGAAAAAGTTGGATATCTTTATAGAACCACTGCTGTTTATGGTTCTGGTAAATTTGGATTAGCTGACA
>CACDMG010000004.1 GCA_902553845.1 uncultured Pelagibacteraceae bacterium | reverse complement strand
AGAAAGAGCTCAATTAATGGATATTGCATACAGAGAGGATACTGATATTGAGGACAGAACTATAGATAGTCACGTAAAAAGAATTAGAAAAAAATTTAAGAAAGTTGACCCAGATTTTTCAGCTATAGAAACCAGATACGGAAGTGGTTATAGATGGAATGTTAGTTAATGTTAAATTATTTAATAAAAAATTTATCAATATTAAAAAAATTTTTATTCATTAATTTTGTTTTCTTTACAATTATTGGATTATTTACTTTCTTGTATTTAAAAAATGTACAGCCAAATTTGATAAAAAAAAAATCTTCAAATCATATTGAAGTAATTAATAACACTATTGATAATTTAATCAGATTAGATGTAAAATTTGTAGAGGAAGATATAAGAAGATTTTTATTTTCTACTAGATTTCTCTTTCAGAATTTAGATCGAGTTCTTTTTTTTGATAATAAATTAAATTTAATTGGAGATACAGATACTTTAGATCTTGATCCAAGATCTTTTTCAAAAAGATTAGATATGGTTGAATTAGAAATTTTAAATGAAAAAAAAACTAAGGAAATTACTGAAAAAAAAAATATCGATATTGGTAAAGATAATACTGTTTCATTGAACGATATTTTATTTAATTATGCCGCTTCAAAAAATTTTGGAATCCCTTTCACATTTACTCAAGATGAGTTTAACAAATTTAAATTAACAACTATAAAAAATGTAATGCGCGATGGTGAAAATATTGGTTTTCTAGCAATCAGTGAAAATGCAAATGATATAAAAGCTGCAATAGATGAAAGAAAAAGTTTCATTATTAGAACTGCTATTGCTGTAGGAATAGTAATTTTGATTTTTTCATTTGTATTAAACAGATACTTTCTAAAGCCAATTAAAAATCTTGTCAGTTATACCAAAACAATAAAAGATAAAAATACTAAAACAACAAATATTGAAGGATTAAAATTAAGAAATGATGAATTAGGATTATTGTCTAATTCATTAGATGATATGACATTAGAGTTACAAAAAAGAATTTCACATGCAGAAAATTTTTCAACTGATCTCGTTCATGAAATAAGAAATCCATTAGCCTCTTTGAAAAGTGCCTCCGAAATTTTGCAAGACACTAATGATATAAATGAAAGAATTAAGTTGATCAATATATTAAGCCACGATGTTCAAAGAATTGAGAGATTAATAACAGATTATTCGCAAATACTTAAAGATGAGGTGGCTTTAAGTAAAGAAAAGATTAAAAAAATTAATGTTGAGCCAATTATTAAATCTGTTGTAGATGATTTTAATAATATTTACCAATTAAAAAGGGGTATTGAAATATCTTATGTTGACGATAAAAAAAAAGAGTACTTTATTAATGGTATAGAAAATCGTATTGAACAGATAATTGCAAATCTTCTTGAGAATGCCATATCTTTCAGCCCAAATAATAAAAAAGTAGTTGTCCAAGTCTCTAAAATTGAGGAGGATAAAATAAAAATTAGTATACTTGATGAAGGTCAAGGATTTAAGGAAAAAGATATGAATAAGATTTTTAAAAGATTTTATAGTAATAGACCAGATAAATTCGGCCAGCACTCAGGACTAGGTTTAAATATTGTTAAAAATTTAGTTGAACTTCACAGTGGTACTATAAAAGCATCAAATAGAGTTGATCAGAAAGGTGCTAAGTTGGAAGTTACATTTCCTGGATGTTGAATAAAGAGTTCTATTGATTAATTAATTCTTTATTGTTAGAAGACCCATTATGAAAGACTTTAAAGTTAAAGATATATCACTTGCCGAATTTGGAAGAAAAGAAATTTCTATAGCTGAAAGTGAAATGCCTGGTTTAATGACATTGAGAGAAGAGTATGTAGGAAAGTCACCATTAAAAGGAGCAAAGATCATTGGCTGTTTACACATGACAATCCAGACTGCTGTATTAATTGAAACATTAGTAAATTTAGGTGCAGAAGTAAGATGGTCATCGTGTAATATTTTTTCAACACAAGATCATGCTGCTGCTGCTATTGCTAAGGCTAGTATTCCTGTTTACGCGTGGAAAGGTGAGACCGAGGAAGAATATTTATGGTGTATAAAGCAAACTATAATTGGTAAAAAAGATTGGAAACCGAATATGCTATTAGATGATGGTGGTGACCTGACAGCAATAATGCATAATGAATATAAGGATTTACTTAAAGACGTTAAAGGTTTGTCTGAAGAGACTACCACAGGAATTAAAGCATTAAATAAAATGGAAAAAGAAAATTCACTTTTAGTTCCTGCAATTAATGTAAACGACTCTGTAACGAAATCGAAATTTGATAATTTATATGGATGTAGAGAGAGTTTGGTTGATGGTATAAGAAGAGCCACAGATGTTATGATGTCTGGAAAAATTGCAATTGTTGCTGGATTTGGTGATGTAGGAAAGGGTAGTGCTGCATCTTTAAGACAAAGTGGAGCAAGAGTTTTGGTTACTGAAGCAGACCCTATATGTGCATTACAGGCAGCAATGGAGGGATATGAAGTAGTTTTGATGGATGAAGCTATAAGTAAGGCTGACATTGTTGTAACAGCAACAGGTAATAAAGATATTGTAACAGCAGATCACATGAGGGATATGAAAGATAGAGCTATTCTTTGTAATATTGGACATTTTGATAATGAGATACAGGTTGAAGCTTTAAAAAATTACAAATGGACTGAGGTTAAACCCCAAGTTCATGAAATTGAATTGCCTAGCAAAAAAAGAATTATTTTGTTAGCTGAGGGTAGATTGGTAAATTTAGGATGTGCTACAGGTCATCCAAGTTTTGTAATGAGCGCATCATTTACAAATCAAGTGATTGCCCAAATAGAACTTTGGAATAACCATAAAAATTATGAAAATAAAGTTTATGTTTTACCAAAACATTTAGATGAAAAAGTTGCAACACTTCATCTAAAAAAAGTTGGTGCAAAATTAACTAAATTATCTAAAGAGCAAGCGGACTATATAAGTGTTGGAGTAGAGGGTCCTTTTAAACCTAATGCCTACCGCTATTAGAGGTGATAAAATACATTTATCTTCGGAAAAAAAAACAGAAGAATTAGCGAATAAACTAATAAAAAAAATAAAGCCCGGTAACATAGTTTTTTTATTTGGTGAAATGGGGGTAGGAAAAACTACTTTTGCTAGATATTTGATTAATGGATTTCAAAAATTAAATAAAATTAAAATTACTGAAGTTACTAGTCCAACATTTAATTTATTAAATGAATATCCAATTAATAAATTTAAATTAAATCACTATGATTTATTTAGACTAAAATCATTTGATGAGATAAAAAATTTAGATTTATTTGATGAAGTTACCAATGCAATCACACTGATTGAGTGGCCAGAAATAATAAAAGTAAGACCTAAAAATTTGATAGAATTGATTTTTGAATATGGCAAAGATCATAAAACAAGATATGTACTTGTTAAAGGTGTTAACTTGTAATTTTTAATGAAAAATTTGAAAAAAATAAAAGGTGACGCATCATTTAGAAAATTTTTCAGAAGAAGAAAAAATCATTATTCATCAATAATAGTTTTTGCTAATAAAGAAAAATTCAAAAATCTAATTGTTTATGATGCAATTAACAAAATTTTAATTAAAAATAAAATTTTAGCGCCAAAATTGTATGAAGAGAATTATAATGAGAATTATATTGAAATAGAAGACTTTGGTAACAAAACAATCTTTAATGAACTTAATAAAAAAAATACAAATAAATTTAATCATTATAAAAAAATTATTGAGCTGTTAGTTAAAATTCAGTCTATTAAAAATAGAAAAATTAATACTTTTAAAAATAAAATTTATTCAATTCCAAAATACAATAATAGAATTTTAATTAAAGAAGCAAATTTATTTTGTAATTGGTATGTGAAAAAAAATTTTCATGGTTTTAATATGAATAAATTTTCTAAAGAGTATATAAAAATTATTAAAAGATTAACTAATAATTTAAAATTAAAAAATGATATTTTTGTACATAGGGACTTTCATGTCTCAAATCTAATGATAGTTAATAATCAAACAGCTGTAATTGATAGTCAAGATGCTTTAATAGGAAATAAAGCTTATGATTTAGCATCTTTAATAGATGATGTAAGATTAAAAACTTCAAAATCATTTAAAAAAAAAATATTTAATTTTTATTTAAACAGACAAAAAAAAATAGATATTTATAAATTTAAAAATGATTTTGAGATATTATCAATCTTAAGGAATTTAAAAATTATTGGAATATTTACTCGTCTTGCAATTAGAGATGGTAAAAAAAAATATTTGAGATTAATACCTTATGCATGGAAATTAATCAGTATGAGGTTAAATGAAAATAAAGTATCTCAAGATTTAAAAAATTTACTAAATGAAAAATTTAAAAATAAATTAAATGAAAATTAAAACAGCATTGATTTTATGTGCCGGTTTGGGCACAAGGTTAAACCCTCTAACTTTAAAAACACCCAAGCCATTACTCGAATTAAAAAATATAACTATGCTGGAAAGATGTATAAAGATGGTTATAGAATTAGGTATAAGAAAAATTTTATTGAATACTTATCACTTAGAAAATCAAATTATTAAATTTATAAATATTAAAAAATTTCCAATTGAAATTCAAATAATTGAAGATGGACAAAAAATTTTAGATACTGGTGGTGGGATTTTGAATATGATTGAGCAATCAAATGAAAATGATTTTATAATTTTCAACCCTGACACATTGTGGAGCAAAGGTTATATTGTTGAAATTAATAAAATGCAGGATCTTTATTTTTCTAAAAATCTTAATAATATTCTTTTATTAACAAAAAAAGAAAACAGTTTTGATAAAAATCTTAAAGGCGATTTTAATTTAATTAATAATTCAATAAATAAAGATGATTTAAATGATTTCATTTATATTGGTTGTCAAATTTTAAGTAAAAATTTATTTAAAAAATTTGAAATAAGTAATTTTTCTATTACAAAAATATGGAATAGATTACTTGAAAAAAATAAATTAAATGGTTTTCAAAGTTACAATAAATTTTATCATTTAACTAATTTAGAAACATTTAAAAAACTAAAAGACTTTTAGCTCTTTCTTTATCAAGATATTCACAATTGGTTATTACTAATTCTTGATTTAGTTCAATAATTAAAGGGTTACCTGTAGGTATTTCTAAATCTGAGATTTGATTATTATTTAAATTGAATAAATTTTTGCACAATGCTCTTAAAGAATTTCCATGAGCTGAAATTAAAACATTTTTATTTCTTAATTTTTCCTCAATTTCATTTTTAAAATATTTAAGGACTCGTTCGTATGTATCTTTCAAAGATTCGCTGTCAGGTATGACACTTTTTGGTATTTCTTTGTATGTTGCGATATTTACCGGATGATAAGGACTTTCTTTATTAAGGGCTTCAGGCTTTACATTCCAAGATCTTCTAAACTCATGTATCTTATTTGCACCTAATTTATCAACCATTTCATTTTTATTTAAACCAGTTAGAGAACCATAATGTCTTTCATTGAGTTGCCAAGCTCTCTTAAAAATTTTTTTGTCATTTAAAACATCTTTTATTATCTCTAAGGTTCTATTTGCTCTTAATTGAAAAGATGAGTAATAGAAATCTATATTTATATTTTTTTCTTTTATTAAAAAGCCAGCTTTTTCTGCTTCTAATTTCCCTTTTTCTGTAAGATCAACATCTACCCAACCAGTAAATCTTTTTTCAAGATTCCAAATACTTTGTCCATGTCTAACTAATATTAAAAAACTCATATTGTTATTCTTAAAATATATTTATAAATAAAACTAGATATTTAAATGATAAATTTTTTTCATAATAATAAAATAATTTTTTACTTAACTAACTTTTTTTTGATAGTTTTATATATTTTTCCAGGCAGTTTGCCTGGGTTAGTTTTTTATGGTGACAAAGAAATACAACCTCAAATAACGCCTGATTTTATATTATCTTCGAATCATTTTTTTGTATTTATATTGATTTCCATTATTGGTTTTTTTACTTACGCAAAATCAAAAAAAATAAAATATTTGGTAATTTATTTAATTTTTTTATCTACAATTCTAGAGATTTTTCATCTAATTATACCTAATAGAAGTTTTGAATGGCTCGATTTATTTGGAAATTTATTTGGAGTGTTAGTTGTAATTTTTATTTACAATCTTATAAATAATCATGGAGTTTTTAAAAAATAAATCATTAATTATAATTTTTTTTTTATTAACAGCTTGTTCTTCAATTCCTTCAAATACATCAAATAGCTGTTCAATTTTTAATGATAGATATTTGTGGTACAAACATACAAAAAAAGTAGAGCAAAAATGGGGTACTCCTATTAATATACAATTGGCGATAATTAAAATGGAATCCGATTTTGATTGGTTAGCAAAGCCAGCAAGACAAAAAATTTTTAAAGTAATTCCTTTTAAGAGACCATCAAGTTCATTTGGTTATTCGCAAGCAGTTAAAGGAACATGGGAACAGTATAAAAAGGAGACAGGAAATAAATTAGCAACTAGAGCAAGATTTAAGGATAGTGTCGATTTTATAGGATGGTATACTAACAAAACAGAATCTATTTTAAAAATTTCAAAGAAAGATGCTTTTAAACAATACCTTGCTTATCACGAGGGATGGGGAAATTTTAAGCATTATAAAAAAAATAAAAAAGTAATTGCATTGGCTAAAAAAGTTGAAAAACAATCAAAAATTTATAAGAAGCAACTTTTAAAGTGCAGAAATTCTCTTAACAAAAATAAATATATTATTTTTTAGATAATTCTTTTTTTAACTCCAAATCTACAATATCTATTCTTTTTGTATTCTTTGCTAATGCAAAATACATTGATGGCGTAACATATAGAGTAAAAAAAGTAGATATAATCATTCCCCCTAAAATGGTTGAACCAACCGCTAATCTTGAACCCTCGCCAGCTCCAGGACCAATATTTCCTATTACTAAAGGTAACATCGCAATCATTGTACTTAGTGATGTCATTATAATGGGTCTAAACCTTACAGCACAAGCTTCTTTAATTGCTATTTCAATGTTTTTTCCAGTAGTCCTTATTTGGTTTGCATAATCTACGATTAAAATACTATTTTTTGTTGAAATACCTATCAGTATTATCAAAGCTATTTGAGAAAAAATATTTACTGAACTATTAAGAAATAATATGAAAATAAGCCCACCAAAAATAGCTAAAGGCACAGTTAAAACAATAATGAATGGATGTATAAATGAATTGAATGTTGCTGCCATAACTAAATAAGCAGTTAATAATGCTAAAGCAAATATAATAAATAATTCATTACTTGTTTCTTTGATTTCTTCTGATTTTCCTTTCCAAGTGATTTGATTTTCTGGAGCTAACTCAGCCATGACTTTCTCGAGGAAACTTATAGCTTGAGCTAAAGTGTAACCTTCATTGATATTCGCTGAAATTGTTATAGCTGGTTGCCTATTATATCTTGAAAGCTGTTTTGCAGAACCTTCCTCCTTAAAATTTACAAGATTTGATAATGATATTAGTTTTCCATTCGTCTCAGACCTTACAAATATTTTTGAAATTCCATCTTTATTTCTTCTGTCAGACAAATATTGTTGAACAATTATTGGATATTCTTTACCAAGCTTATTAAAAGTTGTTATTTTTTTACCACCATAAAGTGTTTCAAGTGTTTCCCCTATTGATTTTGATGAAATGCCAAGATCTTTAGCTTTATTTTTGTTAATGATTAATTTAACCTCAGGTTTATTTCGATTATAATCAGACTCTATTCTTGAAAGATTTTTATTTGATCTAATTTTTCTTATTATTCTATTTTGTAAATTTTCAAGTTCCTCATAATTAGTTCCATAAACAACCATTTGAACTGGTTTATTGTAACTCGAAACTCTAATTGATTGAGGAGATATTGGGAATGCAACAGCTTGTGGTAAAGTTACAATTTTTCCAATAGCTTCTCTTAAAACAGCTTCTTGTCCCTTTTTTCTATTCTTCCAATCATCTAGTAGAGCAATTATTATGAAACTGTTATAAGAATTAGCTGAATCCCCAAACCCTGGTACTCTCATTATAAATCTTGAATAAGGACTGTTCTCAGCTTGAAGAAGTGGAAGAAGTCTGGCTTCTACTTTTTGAGCTTGTTCCTGTGTATATTCAAAAGAAGTTCCTTCATCTGTAAATCCAATAATTAAGTATGCACCACGATCTTCCATAGGAAGTAATTCTTTTTTAGAAAAATTAAATAATAAAACTGAAGCTATAACTATAAAAATAATGAAAAAAGTGACAGTTTTAGTTTTATATACGGTTGTACTTAATGTTTCTTTATAAAAATTAGAAAAACTTAAAAAAAACTTTTCAAACTTTTGAATAAAAAATTTTTTAGATGATCTTTTTACTAAAAATTTACTCGCAAGCATCGGTGATAAAGTCAGTGCAACAAAAGAAGATACAACTATTGAAAATGATAAAGCGATTGCAGTTTCTCTAAATAAAGTTCCAGAAATTCCTTCAACAAATATTAGTGGGAGAAAAACTGCTACTAAAATTAATGTAGTTGCTATTATTGCAAACGAAATTTGTTTAGAACCCTTGTAGGCAGCAACTAAAGGTGACTCACCATTTTCTATTCTTCTATAAATTGCATCAGTCATAATGACCGAGTCATCTGTAATTATTCCAATTGCTAAGATAAAACTTAGAAGAACAAAAATATTTATGGATAATCCAAAAATATAAAGGCCTAAAAATGATGCTATCAAACTTACTGGAAGAGCAATTGCCGGCACAATAACAGCTTTAAGGTTTCCAAGAAATAAATAAATTATTAAAACAACTAAAACAAAAGCTATAAGAAGAGTTTTATATACTTCCTCAATAGCAGCTTCGACATAGTTTGCTCTATTAAAAGAAACTCTTAAATCTAATTCATCAGGTAAAGATTTTTTAATTTCTACTATTCTTTTTTTAATATCTTTTGATAATTCAACAGTTGAAGCTCCACTTCTTGCATAAATTCCAATTCCAACTGTTTTTAAGTTTATTTGATCTTTTGTTTGAGCTTTAAAGAGAGTTTTTTCAGAAACTGGACCATATTCAATATTAGCAACATCTGACAATAAAATAACTTTATTTCCTGTTTTCTTTACTGGGAGTTGTTTAATTGAATTGATATCATTATAAGATTTGTCTAAGTTTAAAGTCAAATCAATATTATCTGCTTCAAGAGTGCCTGCTGGGAGACTAATATTTTCACCTCGTATCGCCAATTCAACTTCTTTAATAGTTAAGTCATATGCAGCTAGTTTAATTGGATTAACCCATACTCTAATACTTAATTCCCTTAAACCACCAACCAATATTCTTCCTACATTTTTTATACTTGAGAACTGATCAACCAAGTATCTTTCTGCATAATCTCCTAATTCAAGATCACTCCATGTAGATGAAGATAAAGACAACCACATAGTAGTTGTAAAACCAGCAGCTCTTTTTAATATTTGAGGAGGATCAGACTCAGAAGGCAAATTATCTACTACTCTTGCTACTCTTTCTCTAATATCATTGGCAGCATTATCCAAATCAATATTTGTATCGAATTCAATATTAATAGTGCTTCTTCCGTTTTCAGATTTAGAGTCAATATTTTTTATACCTTCTGCCCCACCTATAACATCCTCAACAACTTGTGTTACCTCTTGATCAACAATTGAGGCTGAAGCAGATGAGTAATTTACTTGAACTTGAACTACAGGTGGTTGAATACCGTTTGGTAATTCTCTTACTGGTAATTTCCAAAACACAAATAAACCAAAAACAATCAAGATAAGTGACATTACCCAAGAGACAGCAGGTCTTTTAATACTTAATTCAGTAATAAGCATTTATTTATTTATTGGTTTTATTTTTCCTCGAGGTCTTACTTTTTTTAATCCTTCAGCCACAATAATATCTCCTTGTGTTAGACCTGAGATTATTTCAATACTCTTATCATTCCTAATTCCTGTTGTAACCTCGGTTTTATTAGCTATGTTTTCATCATTAATTTTATAAACATAGGATTTGTCACCTTCAATCATCACACTTGTATCAGGAACGCTCAAAGAGTTTCTTTGATTGAATTTAACACTGACTTCTAATAACGAGCCAGAAATAAGTTCCAGATTTGAGTTCTCTACTTTTATTCTAGAAAGTAGGCTTCTTGTATCAGCATTAATTCTACTTGAAACATAGTCAACTTCACCCTTAAAAATTTTATCATTATAACTTGAAATTCTAATTTCTACTGGCAAGCCCTTTTCTATAGAACCCGAATAATTTTCAGGGATTTTAATATCTGAATATATTGTTGAATTATCATCTAAAGTTATAATGAAAATATTATTTGAAACGAGAATATCCTCAGTAAGACCTGTATAACCCAGAACACCACTAAAAGGGGCCACGATATTTCCACTTTTTAATTTTATTAAAATTTCGCCTTTTTTTACAAAGTTTTTTAATTTTATTTCCTCAAAAAGATCATCTTTTTTTATTTTAAAAGTTTCAGATTTTTTTGAGATTGCAGTACCAAAAGTCTCAATTTTTTCTGCAAATTCTTTATTAATTACTTCAGTGACTATTATTCCTGGAGGAGGTCTTTTACTAAATTTTTTTTTAAAATGATTTCCAATCATTGTTCTTCCAATAATTACAAACGCAATTATTAAAAAAAACACCAATAGTACTGAAATTATTTTTGTAGATCTCTTCATATATTTTTTAAGTTAACCCGTATTCAGCCCAAGATCCATCATAAATGCAAGGGTGATATTTATCATTTATTAAAGAATATGCTAGTGCCAAAACACACGCAGTAACCCCTGAACCACATGAAAAAACAATATTTTTTTCATCTAAATTTTCTAAACAAGTTTTAAAAACATTTTCTAGCTCATCTTTGTTCTTAAACGTTTTATTTTCATTTAAACATTCATTAAACGGTATACAAAAAGAATTTTCAATATTGCCACTTCTTAATCCTTTTCTGGGTTCTGGAACTTTTCCTTCAAATCTTTCTTTACTCCTAGCATCAATTATTTTAAATTTTTGTTCCTTAATGTTTTGGTCAACAAAATTTTTATTTTTTACCAACTCTTTTTTTTCAATGCAATTGTAATTAGTGATTTTAATGTTTGGTATTTCAGCTGTAACCTGCCTATTTTCGATAATCCATTTTTTAAGTCCTCCATTTAAAACATGGACTAATTTAGGATTATGTCCAAAATAAATAAAATTAAACCAACAACGACATGCACTTGCAACGTCTGAGTTATCATAAATAACAATCTTATCATTATTTTTTATTCCCATTTTAGAAACTATTTCTTTCCAGTCATCCGTTTCTACTAGCATGTGAGGTAACTCAGTATCTTTTTTTGAATTAAAATCTAAATCGAAAAAAATAGCTTCTGGTATGTGATTAATTTTATATTCAGAAAAACCATTTCTTTTTGTTTGAGGCATATGCCAAGAGCAGTCAATAATTTTTACTTTATTAATATTTTGTTCTAACCAATTTGTTTCTACTAAAGACATTTTTACTTATCTTTTTTCCAAATATTTTTGATGATATTCTTCTGCAGGACAATAATTTTTTAATAAAGAAATTCTCGTAACAACTTTACCTGATAATCTTTGATTAATATCTTGCAATACTTTTTGGGCTATTTTTTTTTGATCATCATTTAGATAAAATATTTCACTTCTATATTGAGTCCCAAAATCTGGTCCTTGAGAGTTTAAGGTGGTAGGATCATGAATTTGAAAAAAAGTTTTTAAGATTTTTTCATATGTTATAATTTTTTCATCAAAATCAAGCTTAACAACCTCAGCATGATTAGTGCTACCAGTGCAAACTTCTTTATAGGTTGTTGTTGGACTATTTCCTCCACAATATCCAACTTCTGTTTTTATAACACCATTAATTTTGCTAAATTTAATTTCTGGTCCCCAAAAACATCCAAGTGCTAAAACTGCTATTTCCATTGATTATGATTTAAATTAATTTACAAATTATTCATATGCTAAGTAAAAATCAATTAGGTTTTTTGTACATGTTTATGTCCATTTGCGCATTTTCTTTAATGGATGTTATAGTTAAATGGTCAGTTGATTACCCGATTGGTCAAGTATTATTCTTTAGAGGTTTTTTTGGTATTATTTTCTACTTTTTTATAATTCCAAAAGAAAGACTTCATAATTTTTATCAAACTAAAAGACCTGGTTTACATTTATTAAGATGTACATCAGGGTTAATTGCTTTAATCGCAATTTTTATTGCTTTAAGAGAATTGCCTTTAGCAACTGTTGTTAGCATAACTTTTGCAGCTCCAATTTTCACAACAATTTTTTCAATATTTTTATTAAGTGAGAAAGTTGGAATTTTTAGATGGTTAGCTGTTTTGATAGGATTTTTAGGTATTTTAATAATAACAGAACCTGGGATAAGCCAATTAAATATTTATTATATTTTTCCAATAATTTTTTGTCTGGGTCTTTCTTATGTTGCAATTACAATTAGACAACTATCTACTACAGAACCTGTCTGGTTAATTTCTTTTTATTTTTCTTTATCTATAACTTTGTTGAGTTTTTTATCTATTCCCCAGGGGTGGGTCATGCCGAGCTTAAATCATATTATTTTATTATCATTGATTGGTATCTTTGGTGGAGTTGCAAATTTATGGCTTAGTCAATCTTATAAGTATTCAGAGGTCTCTCTTGTTACACCATTAAAATATCTAGCATTAGTATTTGCAATAATTTTTGGATATTTTATTTGGGGAGAAATACCAACATTTAAAACATTGCTTGGTGCTTCTTTAGTAATTATTTCAACACTTATTATTTTTAGAAGAGAAATCTACAAAAAAAAAACAATTACATCTAAAACTCTAAATGACTAAAGTTCCAAAATATTGGAATAAAGCAAAAAAAAGTCTTTCAAAAAAAGATAAAGTAATGTCTAAATTGATTAAAAATTATCAAAGTCCTTCAGAAATTATTTTGAAATCAAGAAAAGATATTTTTTTCTCTTTATGCAAAAGTATAATTGGCCAACAAATTAGTGTTGCTGCAGCTAATTCTGTTTTTTTTAGGTTTAAAAAGATGTGTAAAAATAAAATTAATGCAAAATCTGTTTCTAAATTATCCTTTAAACAGTTAAAAAGTTGTGGATTAAGTCGTCAAAAGGTGTTGGGAATAAAAAGTTTGGCAAAACAAATAATTAATAAATCATTCAATCCTAAATTAATAAAAAAAATGAATGATGAAGAGGCTATCAGTTATCTTTCTAATTTAAGACAAATTGGAAGATGGTCTGCAGAAATGATATTGTTGTTTACTTATAATAGATCAAATATTTGGCCAATCCAGGATATTGGACTATTAAGAGCTATTTCTAAAAATTATAAAAAAAAATATTTACCTCCGATAAAATTTGTTAATCTACTAAAAAAAAGATTCTCACCTTATTGTTCGGTAGCTACATGGTATCTATGGAGAAGTATCGATCCAGAACCTATTCAGTACTAAATCCTTCAACTATCTGCATGTGTCTAACAGTTGTATCTTTAGCAATTTTCCATCCATCTTGATAATCTTTTGATTGATGGCATTCGATAGCTTTTTCATAACTAGGAAATTCCCAGACAACAGTCCTTACAAAATTATCACCGTCAAATGATTGATATTTGCCACCTCTCACTAGGGGTATCCCGCCAAAGCTTTTAATAATTGGCGTAACTGTTTCGGCGTACTTTTTTAGATTTTTTTGATTATCTACTTTTAAATAAAGACTAATCCAATACCCTTTTTTCATTTTAATCAATCCACTTTTTATAATTAGCAATATTATCTTGTAGATATTTTGGAAGTTTTTCTAAAGGAAATTTTTCAAGTTTATTTCCATTTCCAATTTTGTTCACTTTTTTATCAACATTTAAGTCGTAAATTGCTTGTTTATTTTTAATAATTTTATTTATTTGATCTTCATTTATAGGATTTTCATCAAATTCTCTGTGATGTAGATAAGATTTAAGTTTGTATTCAATTTCTGAAGCAGTCTTAATATTTGAAAAATGCCACCCACCATTATCTATAAATTTGATACTTGTATATTTAGTCTTAGAAAAAAAAGTATCTAGCCGATAAAAAGGATATTTTTTATCTTTAATATTTCTTAACCATTGGGGTGTTTTTAAGTATTTTTTTTTACATGCTTTAGTACCAGTCCAAATTAAATTTGGAAGTTTAAGATTAAATTTATAATAAAACATGTTTTGTCTAAATAAAATTATATCTTTTTTTATTTTATTGAAATCAATATTCTCTAAATTTGGAAGTTCATCAACATCAGAAATTAAAATCATATCTTCATCTTGAGCTTTATTCAGTCCTTTCAAAATGTGATTCCTTTGACCATTCTCACGATAAGCAGCATTTAATATATATTTTCTAGATTTTTCCCCTTCATCATCTGTATCAAAAACCTCTTCAACATTTTTTGGCTCTTCATCAAAAGTGACATAAATTATTTTATTTCTAAAATTATTAAATTTTTTTAAATCAAACTTAAGTTTTCTTTTGTCGCCTTTATGTGTAAATGAGCTTTCAACGATTACAAAATAATCTACATACTTATTTAAAAAATTTAATCTTAGATCCAAAACAATGTCCTCATCAAAATACATAAAACAATCAAAAATTTTCATATTTAAAAAGCTTGTTTAATTAAGAATTTCATTCAGTCTTAATGAAGCTATTTTTTTAACTTGAAGTTTTGCCTCATTAAATTCAACTTCAAAGTTATTTTTAACTCTTTGTCTAAAACTATCAAGTATTTCGTTTTTACTTTTTCCTTTTACAGCCATTATAAAAGGAAAACCAAATTTTTCATGATAATGTTCGTTTAGATTTCGAAATTCAATCATTTCTTCTTTTGTACATGTATTTAATTTAGCTTCAAACTGTTCTTTAGATGAAAAAGAAGTTAATTTTTTTTCAACTGCCAACTTTGGATGTAAATTAAAAATAATAATTATTTTTTCTTTAGAACTCTTTTCATAAATGTTCATCATTTTGTCTTTAAAATCTTTTATATCTTTGAAAGGTTTTAATTCAAATGTACTGATTGCTATCCAATCAGATTTTTCAAAAATATTTCCAAAAATAGACAGAAATTCTTTTTTTGTAAGTAAGTTAATATCTTTGATTAATTGCATTTTGAATCAATTATAAGATTTAATATATTTATTATGTATTTTTTGTATAGTATATAACTTATTATATGACCAAACTTACAACTCATGTTCTTGATATTTATTCTGGAAAACCAGGAAAAGGAATTAAAGTTGAACTTTATTTTATTTCTGGAGAAAATAAAATAAAACTCAAAAGCATTATTTTGAATAATGATGGGCGTTCAGATCAACCTTTGATCGAAAAAGATGAATTTAAAAATGGAAAATATGAACTGGTATTTTTTGTTGGAGATTATTTTAAAGATATTACAAATAAAGATGATTTAAAATTTTTAGATGATGTGGTTGTTAGATTTGGTATATCAAACAATAAAGAACATTATCACGTTCCATTGTTAGTCTCGCCATGGAGTTATTCAACTTATAGAGGAAGCTAATGGTTTCCGATACTATACAATTTTTAGTTAATAATAAAATTTACAAAATCAAAAATCCTGACCCAAACAAAACAATTTTAAATTATATTCGTAATGAATTGAAATTGACTGGAACAAAAGAAGGTTGCGCTGAGGGAGGTTGTGGAGCGTGTACAATAGTATTGGGTGAATTAAATAAAAATAAGATTATTTATAAATCAATCAATGCTTGTATAAGTTTTTTACCTACCCTCAATGGTAAACAATTAATTCTAATTGAAAACTTAGTTCATGAAAATAAACCTCATATAGTTCAGAAAGCAATGGTCAAATTTCATGGATCTCAATGTGGATTTTGCACACCAGGCTTTACGATGTCTTTATTCTCAATGCAAAAAAATTATAAAATAATCAATAATGAAATAATTGAAGAGGCTTTGTCTGGAAATTTATGTAGATGCACAGGATATAGACCAATAATTGATGCTGCAAAAAGTTTAAATAATAAAAAAGATAAAGATCACTTTGAAAAAAACCAAAATAAAACTATCCGATTATTAAAAAAAATAAAAGACGTTGATATTGAAATTAATTATCAAGGTCGAAAATTTTTTGCACCAAAAACTATACCAAACTTAAAAAAAATATTGAAAAAATACCCCAATGCAAAAATCTTGAGTGGAGGAACAGATCTTTCTCTTGAGGTAACTAAATTTAGAAAAGATATTAAAACGATTATTTCATTGAATTCTATTAAAAAATTGAATTTTGTAAAAAAAAACAAAAATTTAATAGAAATTGGAGCCACAACCTCACTTTTTGAATTTCAAAATCTGATCAAAAAATACTTTATAGATTTTTACGATGTACTTAAAAGATATGGATCAATTCAAATTAGAAACATTGGAACTATTGCTGGGAATATTGCAACTGCTTCTCCTATAGGAGATACACTTCCTTTATTATTATCATTAGATGCAAAAATTGTAATTCAAGGGATAGATAAAAAGAAAGTTTATTCTTTAAATCATTTTTTTATATCTTACAGAAAAACAAAAATAAAAAAAGGTGAGTTTATCTATTCAATAAAGATTCCTCTAGATAAAGAAAATGTATTTAAAGCTTATAAAATTTCAAAAAGATTCGACGATGATATTTCATCTGTATGTGGCTCATTTAATTTTCTGATAAAAAAGAATAAAATAACAAAAGCATCCATTGCTTACGGCGGAATGTCTGAAATTCCAAAAAGAGCAGCAATTATAGAAAAAAATTTAATAAATTCGGAATTTTCAGAAAATACATTCAATAGAGCTGTAAATTTTATGGACAAAGATTTTGCACCTTTAGATGATATGCGAGCCAGTAGAAATTATAGATTAACTGTTGCAAAAAATTTACTGTTAAAAGCTTTTTACGAAATTAAAAATAAAAAAAATATTAGAATACACTCATGAAAAATGAAGAGTTATTGAAGGGGCAAAGTATTCCACATGATAGTGCAAATAAGCACGTAACTGGTTTAGCTCAATATACGGATGATATTAGTGAGCCCTTAAATACCTTACACGGAGCTATTGGATGGAGTAAAAAAGCTCATGCAATAATTAAAAGGATTGATTTGAAAGACGTCAAAGAAAGTGAAGGTGTAATATCTGTTGTTTCTTATAAAGATATTCCTGGTCGAAATGATGTAGGTCCAGTATTTGATGGAGATCCAATATTCCCAAAAACAAAAGTTGAATATTTTGGCCAACCTTTATTTGCTGTTGCAGCTATCTCAACTGAATTAGCAAGAAAAGCTGTTTTAAAGGCTAAAATCTCCTACCAAGAACTTAAACCTATCGTTACCATTGAAGATGCATTAAAAAAAAATAATCTTTTATTTGAACCTAGGATAATCAGAAAAGGAAATCCTCAAAATAAAATAATTAAATCAAAAAATAAATTAAAAGGTAAATTCAACACTGGAAGCCAAGAACATTTTTATTTGGAAGGCCAGGTTTGTTTAGTTATTCCACAAGAGGATAATAATCTTACAGTTTACAGTTCTACACAACATCCATCTGAAACTCAGCAAATTATAGCTAAGATGCTAAATCAAAAAAGTAATTCAATTACTGTCATGGTTAGAAGAATTGGAGGTGGTTTTGGAGGTAAAGAGACTAATTTTATGACAGCTGCAGTTTGTGCACTGCTGTCTCACAAGACAGGTCAACCAATAAAATTAAGATTAGATAGAGATGATGATATTATTATAACTGGTAAAAGACACGATTTCTATTCTGAATATGAAGTTGGATTTAATGATGATGGAAAAATAGAGGGCTTAAAGTTGAAACTGGCTTCTAGATGCGGAATGTCACCTGATTTATCATATGCTATTAATGAGAGAGCATTGTTACATTTGGATAATACTTATTATCTTTCAGATTTAGAAGTCAAAAATTATCTTTGTAAAACTAATACCTCTTCTTCAACAGCATTTAGAGGTTTTGGTGGTAATCAAGGTATGATGGCGATAGAAAATGTTGTTGATAATATTTCAAGATTTTTAAAAAAAAATCCGTGTGAAGTAAGAAAAAATAATTTTTATGGTCTTAATGAAAGAAACACTACTCATTATGGAATGAAAATTAATGATAATGTTATACATGATATTTTTAAAAATTTGTTAGATAAATCAGATTATAAAAAAAGATATCAAGAAATTAGAAATTTTAATTTAAAGAATAAGTTTTTTAAAAAAGGAATAGCGTTAGCACCTGTGAAATTTGGTATTTCTTTTACAACAATTCATTTAAATCAAGCTGGAGCATTGGTACATATATATACTGATGGAAGTGTTTATTTAAATCATGGAGGAATTGAAATGGGTCAGGGCACTCATACTAAAATTGCTCAGCTTGTAGCAAATACTTTTGGTTTACCTTTTGAAAAAGTAAAGATTTCCTCAACAAATACTTCTAAAGTTCCCAATACATCTGCTAGTGCCGCATCTTCTACTACTGATTTAAATGGTGCTGCTACCTTAAATGCAGCAGGTAAAATCAAAAAAAATTTAAATGATTTTATAAGAGATAAGTACAAAATTTTTTCAAATACTGAACCTATCTATAAAAATCAGTATATCTATTTTGGAAATAGGTCATTTAAATTTAAAAAGATAATAGAAGAAGCTTATCTTAATAGAGTTTCATTATCTTCATCGGGATTTTATTCAACTCCAAAAATAAATTTTGACAAAAAAAAATTTCATGGAAGGCCATTTTACTATTTTTGTTATGGTGCAGCAGTTACAGAGGTTACAATCGATACTCTCACTGGAGAGAATGTAATTGATAGAGTTGATGTAGTTCAAGATGCTGGGAACGCAATTAATCCTGCGCTTGAGCTTGGTCAAATAGAGGGTGGTTTTGTTCAAGGGCAAGGATGGCTTACAATGGAAGAGGTAGTTTGGGACAAATATGGAAAACTCAAAACTTTCTCACCTTCTACATATAAAATTCCAGCAATCAGTGATACGCCAAAAAAATTCAATGTAGAGATTTTTAAGAAAGGATCTAACGTTGAAAATGTGGTGAATAAACAAAAAACCACTGGAGAACCACCTTTGATGCTTGCAATGAGTGTCTTTTTTGCAATTAAAGATGCAATTGCTTCTTTATCTAACTATAAAAAGACACCAGAATTAGATGCACCAGCAACTCCAGAAAAAATACTAATAAGTATAAATAAAATAAAGAGAAAAATTTAATACAGTGACTGATAAATCAAAATTTATGTTAAGAGCAATTGAATTATCAATTCAAAGTGCAAAAACAAAAGGGGGTCCTTTTGGTTGTGTAATTGTAAAGGATAACAAAATTATTGCAGAAGGATTTAATCAAGTAACCTCAAATAATGATCCAACTGCACATGCAGAAATTGTTGCAATTAGAAATGCATGCAAAAATCAAAATAATTTCTTTTTAAAAGGATGTGATTTATATTCTACTTGTGAACCATGCCCCATGTGTTTGTCAGCAATATATTGGGCTCATATAGATAAAATTTTTTATGCAAACACCAGGTTGGATGCTAAGAACATAGACTTTGATGACTCATTTATTTATTCTGAAATAAATAAAGAAATTAAAGATAGAAAAATTAAAATGTATCAAATACATCGAGATCAAGCTTTAGAGGCATTTAAAATTTGGAAAAATAAAGAAGATAAAATTAAATATTAAATGGATATTTTGACTTACACACTTAAATGGTCAGAAGTCATTCTAAGATGGGGCCATGTATTATTTGCAATTCTATGGGTTGGAAATAGTTTTTTATTTAATTATTTAGATAACAGATTAAATAAAAAAATTGCAAATAAAGATATAGATGGTGAAGGTTATCTTATGCATTCGGGCTTTTTTTATAAATTAACTAGACTTAAAAGCTCTCCTGAAAGCATGTATCTTAATCAGCTTATAATATTTAAATGGCAAAGTTATCTGACATTTATTACAGGAATTTTGCTTTTGTTTGTTATTTATTATTATAACGCAGGTGTATTAATGGTAGATAAAAGAGTTTTAATTATTTCACCTACTACCGCAATTTTTTATTCAGCACTGTCTATGATTTTATCTTGGTTAATATATGATTATTTATGCAAATCAAATTTAATAAAGAATAATTTTTTATTTATTTCCATAATGTTAATTTTATTGACAGGCTTATCTTTTGGATTGACTAAAATATTTGGTCCAAAATTTGCTTTTTTAAGTGTTGGTTTAATAATTGGATCAAATATGTTTGCAAATGTTTTTACAATTATAATACCAAATCAGATGAATATTATTAACAGCAGTAAAAAGTCAAAACAATTTGATATGAGTTTATCTTTGGCAGCCAAACAAAGATCTATCCATAATAATTATTCAACTTTTTTAGTTTTATTTATAATGCTATCAGGACACTTTAGTTTTCTTGTCTATCATAAATACAATTGGGCAATACTCGTATTAATTGGAATTATTTCTTGTTTAGCAAGACATTATTTTAATTTAAGAGGTAGAAATATCCACAAAATAAGTTTTTTATATATTTCAATAATTGCTTTAATTATACTTGCTGGTATTATTTTTGCATTCAAAACATAATCAAAATCATGTCAGAAAAATTAATTGTTAACTGGAAAGATTATAATAACACAGTAGAAAAATTAGCTATCATGATTGATGAGAGTGGCTATAAACCTAACATATTAGTTGGAATTATGAGAGGAGCTGCTCCAATGATAGATGTTTTAAGTAGAATATTTAAATTGAAATGTGCATATCTAGCAGTTGAGTCTTATAGCGGCAAAGGTGTTGAGGATGAGCAAGGTGATATAGTTTTTTCCAGAGAGATGAGTTCCATAGCACCTAACATGGGAGGAAGAATATTACTCTGTGATGACTTATCAGATACTGGAATAACATTTAACAAGAGTATCGATTGGTTAAGACAATATGAACCAATAAAAGGAAAAATAGAAGATATTAAAACAGCAACTCTCTGGAAAAAAAAGAAATCTACATTCGAACCTGATTTTTGTGCAACTAGATTAAAGGATGACCCTTGGATTGTTCAGCCTTTTGAAATCTACGAAGAAATAAGAATTGATGAGATAAAAAAAAAGCATCAAAAATAAAAAAGGCGATCTTAAATTAAAGATCGCCTTTTATAAATTTATCTTATTAAGCTACTGCGAAACTTACTACACTTAGTGCAGCAATTACCCAAATAGCTGGACTTACATCAAATCTACCAGTAAGAATTTTGATAGCTGCGTAAGCTATGAACGCTAAAGCTATTCCGTGAGAAATAGAATATGTAAATGGCATAGCTAACATAGCAAGAACAGCAGGTCCTGACTCAGCAATATCATCCCATTCAATATCTGTAATATTTCTAACGAACAGTGTTGCGATATAAATTAAAGCAGCACCATCAATTTCTTTAGGCAAACTTGTAGCTAATGGACTGAAAAATAAACATAGCAAGAAAAGTATTCCAATTACTAATGAAGTCATTCCAGTTTTACCACCAGCTTTTACTCCAGCTGCTGACTCTACATATGTCGTTACAGTAGACGTACCCATCATAGCGCCTGCAACAGTAGAAACACTGTCAGAAAGCATTGCTTTATCAATGTCTTCAATTTTACCATCTCTACCAATTTTTCCTGCTACGTTAGCGACACTAGTAAGTGTTCCGGCCGTATCAAAAAAGTCTATAAAGAATAAAGTAAAAACAACAGTTACCATTGATGCAGATAGCGCAGCGCCAAGATCAAACTCAAACAAATAAGTCATTGGCGGCGGTGGCGATACAACACCATTAAATTTTCCGACACCAGTTAACCAAGCTATTGCACTAAATACAAGAATACCTATGATTATGTTCCCTTTAATTCCTTTTTTCTCCATCACGATCATAGAGACAAAAGCACCAGCACCAAGTAAAAGGAGAGGATTTGATAAATCCCCTAATTGAACTAAAGTTACAGGATTATCCGCTGTTAATCCCATAATTTCAAATCCAATTATAGCAAGGAACATTCCTATTCCCGCTCCAATACCAAGTTTTAAGCTTTTAGGAATTGAGTTAATTAACCAAGCTCTTATCGGTGTTAGTGAAATAATTAAGAACACTACACCGGCTACTAATACAGCTCCCAAAGCTTCTGCTGGAGTATATTCCATTCCAAGACAGACACCGTATGCAATAAATGCATTTATTCCCATACCAGGCGCAAGTCCAACAGGCCATGTCTTTGCATAAAAAGCGCATATAAAACATGCAAGTGCCGTCGCACATGCAGTAGCAGTAAATACACCACCAAAGTCAAAGCCACCATCAGCTAATATGACTGGATTTAAAAACATTATGTAAGCCATAGTCAAGAAAGTCGAAACTCCAGCTAAAACTTCTGTTTTAAAATCAGTCTTATGTTTTTTATAGTTAAAGTAGTTATCTAACATTAGACCTCCATTTTTCAGTACAGTATTTGATTCGAATCAAAAAATCTTTTTGGAGTGTGTTCAATTTCTTGGATTTGTTGTTAATTTGATAATATTTACAACCTTGAGGTTAATTAATATGACAAACTTTGTGATATTATTAATTAATGAATATTAAAAAATTAATAATTATTTTTTTTATTTCCTTCTTAGCTACAAGCTGCCAAACAATAAAAGAAAAATCTGATGCAATTGCTGAAAAAGAAAACAGAGAATATGGAAAATTAGTTGGAAAAAATATTGAAGAATTAAAAATAAAATTAGGAAAACCAACTGAAGATTTTATTAATGAGACCGGAAATAAAGTTTTAGTTTACAAAACTAAAAAATACGGAATTACTTGTGATAGAAAGTTTGAAGTGAATAAGGATAATATTGTAATTAGTTTTGCCTCAAGTGGATGTGTATAAAAATTTAATAATTTAAACTTGTGGGGAAAAATCCCCACAAGCAAGGTAAATACTTATTTAATATCAATAAGTCTTTTTTTCTTATGATCAGGTAAAATTCTTTCACAAGCTATTGTTAAAAGACCATCTTTTAACTCAGCACCATTTACTTTTACATCATCAGCGATTGTAAATGATCTAGCAAATTGTCTTTGCGAAATACCTCTATGAATTACTTCACCATCTTCATTATTTTTGTTCTCAGATTTATTAATTAGTTTTGTTCTAACAGTTAATAAATTATCCTCAAACTCAACTTCAACATCATCTTTATTAAAACCCGCAAGAGCAACTTCAATAGCGTAGTTATCTTTGCCTGTTTTTCTTATGTTATATGGTGGATAATTTGACTGCATAGTCAAACCCCCATTACCTAACATATTTTCAAATTGGTCAAACATATCGTCAAAGCCAATAGAAAAAGGTCTTAATGAATTGAATATAGATAGATCCTTACTTGTCATATATATCCTCCTTTTTTTAAGCAAGTTTATTTTTGTAAGCCCCAATAGGCGACCTACTATTTATAAGTAGGAATTATTATTTTTTTTTCAAGAATAAAAAATTAAATTTTTTTTGTGATTTTTAAAATAAATGCATAATCAAGAGCAATTTCTTCAATAGCACCATCTCGCCCAGACTTACCCCCATGACCAGCATTCATTTCAGTTTTCAAAAGAAGTAAATTATTATCCGTTTTTAAATCTCTTAGCTTAGCGGTATATTTTAATGGTTCATCAAACAAGACTCTATTATCACTCAAACTAGTTGTGATTAATATATTAGGATAGTCCATTTTTTTAATATTGTTATAAGGAGCATATGAAAATATATAATCAAAATGATCCTTATTATCTTTTGCATTTCCAAATTCATCAAATTCACCAACTGTTAAAGGTAAAGAATGATCAAGATTTGTAGTTAGAGAATCTACGAATGGGACTGCCATTATAATTCCCAAAAATAATTGTGGTGCTTGGTTTACAACAGCTCCCATTAACAAACCACCTGCAGATCCTCCCATGCCGATTATTTTTCCTTTAGAGGTATACTTTTTTTCAATTAAATATTTTGCAGAGTAGATATAATCTTCAAAAGTATTTTTTTTATTGAGAAGTTTTCCCTCTTTCCACCATTTCATGCCTCTTTCCATCCCACCTCTAATATGGGCAGTTACCCAAATAATATTTCTATCAATTAAACTAAATTTAGTTGATGAAAAATCTGGTGTCATTGAACTTCCATAGGATCCATAACCATATAAAAGTAGATTAGCTGATCCATCAATTTTAGTTTTTTTATGTCTAGTAATTGTTATTGGAACTAATCTTCCATCATGAGATGGGCACTCTAATCTTTCCACTATATAGTCATCAGGATTATGACCTGATGGTATCTCTTGTTCTTTAACTAGTTTTTTTTCTTTTGTTTTTAAATTGAACAAATAAGTTTTGCTAGGTGTTTTTTGTGATGAATATGATAAATAAACCATGTCAGTATTTTTATCCCTTTGTATTAATGAAATACCAGGCACAATAACTTTTTCTTCAGTAAATTTTAATTCTTCTTCAAAACCTGTTTTTTTATTTTTTACAAACAATTTCCCTAAAGCATTAGATTTTTCCCCTCTGATGATCCAATCATTTAAGAATATTAATCCTCCTATAAGAACCTCATTTTTGGGAGGAATATAAATTTCCCAATTTTGATTAATTAAATCATCACATTTTTCAATTTTGAAATCTTCTGCATCCTCGTTTGTATGGCAATAAAAATGATTATCCCATGAATTTACCGAATAAAGTATGCCTCTTTTCCTTTTTTTAATTAATTTTGGCGCTGGACTTTTTTCATTTATCCTAAAGAAATATTGTTCTGACGTATTATGATCTGATGTGGTGATAAAAAAGTATTTTTCGTCTGAGCTTAGACTTATTCCTACTGTAAAGGCATCACTTTTTTCCTCAAAAATTAGCTCATCTTTATCGGGAGATGATCCTATTTTATGTCTGAAAATTTTTCTAGGTCTATGAAATTCATCAAGTTTTGAATAAAAAATGTAATTGTCATCTAAACTAAATGTAATACTTCCACTAGTATCCTTAATTTTTTCTGAAATTAATTTTCCAGATGAGATTTCTCTTAGATATATTGTAAAATATTCAGAGCCTTTTAAATCTAACGAATAAGCTAAATATTTGTCGTTGTAACTTACTTCTAAATCACCGACACCAAAATATTCAGTCTGTAATTTTTCTTTTTCTTTATCTCCATTCCAAATTTCCTCAATTTCGTTGGAGCCAATTTTTTTTCTGAGTTTTATGGAATAATTTCCTTTAGTTGTAGTTTTTGACCAATATTCATATTGGTAATCTTTAAACTTTAAAGACTCATCATCTAATTTTATTCTACCTTTGATTTCATTAAATATTTTTTTTTGAAATTCTTTGGTATCTTTTAAATTATACTCTGTATACTCATTTTCTTGCTCAAGATATTCTCTTACTTCTGGAAGTAATTTTGAGCTATCTCTTAAAACTTCAAGAATGTTACCTTGATGTACCCAACTATAATCATCTTCCCATGTAATATTGTGACAAGATTTTAACTCTGGTTTTTTTTTAAGTTGTGGTACTTTCATTTAGGTACAAATATATGAATATAATAATTTATACAGTAGTAATATTGACTATTTTTTATTTTCTATTGAAATTCATTAGCAACATATCTTCTAAAAAAATATCAAAATCCCTCAGAATTTTGATAATAATTGGTCTTATATTTTTAGCAGTTTTGTTTGCGATCGGTGGCAGATTTTTATTAACTTTGCCTCTCACTCTTGCAAGTCTTGCTCTGTTAAAATTAAAAGGCTTATCTATTTTTCAACTAATTTCACTATTTAGACTAATTCAAACTTTAAGGAGATCAGGAAGATTTTCTTTTAATCAATCAAATTTAAATAATCAATCTTCTATAACTGTTTCGGAAGCATATAAAATTTTAAATTTAGATATGAATAAAAAAGTTACTAAAGATGAAGTTAATAAAGCATATATAAAAATCCAAAAAAAGATTCATCCTGATATTTCTCCCGAAACTTCTAGACTTTCTTCGATCGTAAATGAAGCTAAGGATATTGTTTTAAATGATATTTCTTAATTATTGATTTCAAGCATTTTATCGAAAATTTTTTGTGGATCTATTTTTTCTTTACCTAAAGTATTATGTCTTACTGTTTCCTCACCATCAGGAATTATTGGAAACATGTTAGAGCTGTAATTTCCATATATTAAAGGAGTATCGGCCATTAAAGTAATTGTTTTAATATTCAATGCTGATGATAAATGACTGAAACTTGAGTCATTGCATATAGATATATTACAATTTTTTATAATAGGTAAAGTCTCTTTAATTGAAAAATTATCTAATGGTATACATAAATTTTTGAATTTGGAGTTTAAAATTTCATTTAATATTATTTGTTCTTCATTATTTTTACCTGTTGCAAGAAAAAATTTACATTTTTTAATCTTTAAGATTTTATCCATAACATCTAAGAATATTCTAGAAGGTATTCTTTTTGTAGACCCAGAGCCACCTATACCTAAAAGAATATTTAATTCATCTTTATTAATTTGAAATTTTTTCATAGCTTCCAATACTGACTCATCACTGATTTGAATATTAGGATCTTCATTTACATTTAAATCCAATTTATCTTTCATGAATTTTTTAGGAGTATCAGTAATGTGCTGTTTTCTTTTATCAAACAAAGGGTACTGATAAATTTCTGGAATTTTTGATAATCTTGCAATTAGATTAAATCTTAAAGAAGAATTAAAAATAAAGATTTTATCAAAATTATATTTTCTTAAATCTTTGATTAAATTGAAATTTCCTAAAAAGCCACTATGTCGACTGTGATTATTACTGTCTCTTTCTAAAATTAGAATTCTATCTATATAATTTGTTTGAAATAAATATTGATCTGCTTTTGAACTCTCTTTGACAAGTAAACTTATAGGCGAATTAAATTTTTTATATAAAGCCTTAATAAAAGGTAAAAAAATAACTGTATCACCGATACCCATTCTATTTTGAATTGCTAAAATTTTCATATGGTATTTATAAACATTACTGAGTATATTTTTTATATAAATTTTTATTATGACAAAAATAAGTGGAATTTTTGCAGCTTCAATGTCAGTTTTAAATTCTGATTTGAGCTTAAATATTGAAAAAACCATAAACCATGCAGAAAAATTAATCGATCAAGGCTGTCATGGAACAGCAATTTTTGGAAGTACAGGGCAAGCTCAACTAATACCTATTTCTGAAAAAATAAAGTTATTAAATAAATTATCTGAAAGTAAGTATAAAGATAAATATTTGATTGGAACGGGTTTAAATTCATTGAATGAAACTATCAATTTTATGAAAATAGCAACATCATTGAGTTTTAAAAATTTTTTAATTATGCCTCCAGCTTATTACAAATATGAAGATAAAGATGTACTAAACTTTTATTCTAAAGTCGTTGATGCAATTCCTGAATGTCAAATAATTCTGTACAACTTTGAAAAACTGTGTGGCTATAAATTTAGTCTAGAATGTGTAGAAAAACTTGTAAAAAGATTTCCAAAACAAATAGTGGGAGTTAAAGATAGTTCATATAATTTATTTGAAAAGTTAAAATTAGAAAATTTTTCTTTAATGCCAGGTTCAGAATCAAAATTATTAAAAGGACTAGAGCTTGGATCTTCAGGTATCATAACTGCGACATGCAACGTCACTGCTCAACTTGCTCGAAGAGTTTATGATGATTTTTTTTCAGGAAAAAAGCAAATGTATAATCAAAAATTAATTGATGTGAGAAATGCTTTTGAAAAATATAATTTAATTTCAGCCCTTCATACTTTTAAATCTAAAGAAGATAAAATTTATGAGAATGTATTACCACCTTTGGATCTATTAGACAGTGAAAGTGAGAATAATTTAATGGAAAGTTTAAAGAAACTCGATTTTCAAATTAAATCGAAATTGGCAGCTTAATATGCAACTAGCAAGATTTTTAAATAAAATTTTTAAAAAAGATGGTTTCATTTTAGTGGATGCAAATTCAAAAGAGTACATAATTGGTGAGCCTAAGGAAAAACCTATAAAATTAAAAATTTTAAATAAAAATTTACATTATAAACTATTATTTCATCCTGATCTTTATTTTGGTGAAGCTTATACAGATGGGGAAATTGTAATTGAAAATGGATCTTTAACTGATTTTTTAGATTTAGCGTTGATGAATATTGGTAGAGGTGAATTAAATTTTTTTAGTTATTTAATTAATAGATTACGTGGTTCTTATAGATATTTAACTAATTTTAATTTTATAAAAAAATCTAAAATGAATGTATCCCATCATTATGATATTAAAGATGACTTATATGATTTATTCTTAGATCCAAAGAGACAATATTCGTGTGCTTATTTTAAAAATGAAAATGATAGTCTTGAGACTGCTCAAAATAATAAGATCCAACATATTATAAAAAAATTAAACATCAAACCAAATCAAAAAGTTTTAGATATTGGATGTGGCTGGGGTTCATTGGCAATTGATATTGCAAAAAGTGCGGGCTGTGAAGTAACTGGGATCACTTTATCAGAAAACCAACTTAATTATTGCAATCAAAAAGCTAAAGAAATGAATTTACAGAATCAGGTAAAGTTCAAGTTAATGGATTATAGAGAGTTAAAAGAAAAATTTGATAGAATAGTAAGTGTTGGGATGTTTGAACATGTTGGTAGAAAATTTTATAAAAAATTTTTCAAACAGGTTGAAAATTTGTTGAAAGATGATGGTATTTCACTAATACACACAATCGGATCTGTTAATCCTCCTAGAGACCCACATCCATGGATTACAAAATATATTTTTCCTGGTGGATACACACCTAGTTTGAGTGAGGTGACTACACCAATAGAAAATGCTGGTTTAATTGTTACTGACATAGAGGTTTTAAGACTTCATTATTCTCACACATTAAGACATTGGAAAGAGAATTGTTTAAAAAATAAAGATAAAATTGTGAATATGTTTGATGAAAAGTTTTTTAGAATGTGGGAATTTTATCTCGCTGGTTGTGAAATGGCCTTTAAGTGGGGTGATCAAGTTGTTTATCAGTTTCAACTTACCAAAAATTATAGATCAACACCTGTGACTAGAGACTATATTTATCAATAAATTATTGATAGAACGTATTTTCCTCAACAATGAAAAAAAAACAAAAAAAAATTAAAAGAAAAAATAAAATTAAGAAAAAAAAACCAATAATTAAAAAGTTCAAAAGGGTTAAAAAAATCAAAAAAAAATCACGAGTAAAATCAAAAAAAAAAATTAAGAAAATAAAATTAAAAAAAAGTAAAATAATCAAAAATAAAATTGATACCAGTAAAGCTAAAAAAGATAGTTTAGCTTTAAAATTAGTAAAATGGCAGTTATCCCTAAAGCCAGAATTAAATATTCAAATAAAATTTAGTTTAGAAAAATATATAAAAAGTTTTTTTGATAAAATTTCAGAAACAATATCAAATTACAAAATTTTAAAACATGATGAAAAAAGAAGACAGCAAATTGAAAAAATTGAAAATGAGAGAAAAACAAAATTGGCTTTTGAAAAACAAAAAAAGAAGGAAGAGAATTTAAGAGTAAAACTTAAAGAACAAGCACTTAGGGAAGAAGCTAGATTAGAAAAACAGAGAACAAAAGATATAAAATTATTTCTGAGAAAAGAACAAGCTCTTTTAAGAATTGAACAAGCTGAAAAACAGAAACAATTTTTAAAACAATTAAAATTAGACAAACAAATAGAAAAATTTAGAATAAGAGAAGTTAAAGAATTAGAAAAGTTAGAAAAAATTTCACTACAGGAAAAAAGAGAAAACTACACTGGATTACAAGAAAGAATCGATAAACTCAAAGAAAAATACAGAATAATTAGAGATCAAAAAATAAAAGAGAGAGTAGAGGCACTTGGAGTTAAGTTACAAGGTGATGAGGATCGAGAAACATTATTATTAAAAGAAAAAGAATACACCCTAGCAAGACAAAAAGTAGAATTTGCATTAGAGAGTTTTTACAGAAGCGCAAGCAGTTTAGTTTTTCAACTTAATAAAAGACATATTACTAGAGATATGTCTATTTTTAGATGTATTGACCGAAGGTTTGAAACAGGGGAAGTATTTATAAAATGGGATGAGTCTGAAGATGAGGAATGGTTACTGCTTATTTATATAAAGAATAATTCACCAGATGAAGGAATTATAATTGAAGATAAAACAAATCCAGAAAAAAATATTTCTCACGAATTTAGAAATGTAGATATATTTAAGGCCTCCGACACAATGGTTGACTCTTTAACACAGCTTATCGCAAGAAAAAGAGACAAAAATATTAATTAAAAATTATTCTCAATTAGGTATTATCTTAAATGTTTTTTGGAACAATTTTTTTAATTATTTTATATTTATTGTTAAGATATGTAATTGCTTGGATAACGTATTATAATAATTTAGATACTAGACTTGGAGACAGTACTTGGCGATTTACTTATGATTATCCTGTTGTTGGAGAACGAGATATTTCAGATTTAGATGATAAAGATTTTGTAAGACTAAGGAGAAAAAAAAATAAAGTTATCTTGTTGATGTATTCCATTGTGCTTATTATGTTTATAGCCTCAATGTCATTATTGAGTAAATTCTTGATATTTTTTACAAGTTAATTTTTTAATTGCTTTTTATTTTTTAGATAAAGAAAAAAAGCGACTATTTCATAAGTAAATGAAAAAATATTAAAGATTATTGGTAATTTAAAAAATTTATATAGAAATTTATATTTAGGTATTTTTTTCCAAACTAATAAAAAAGCTTCTGCACCTTCTAAAACTTTTTCACCATCTTTTACATGAAGCCTTCGAAAGAGTTCTTTATCATTTTTAGAAGTTTCTTTTGTGGCTAAAGTATTATCTGTAATATCAATCCAATCAATATCTTGAATTTTTTCTTTTTTATATAAGTCAATTTCGGCCTTACATATTTTACAGGAATTATTAAAATAAACTTTCATTTAAGTAATAATTTACAAAAAAATGATGTTATGTATATGCGTAAAATACACATGTTGAAAATTCGATTAAACAAACTATGTATAGTTGACCATGAGTAATTTCTTTGAAAAATCAGATTTATCCAGAAGTGATGTTGAAAGTATAATTTCAGACACATTACAGAAATGTGATGATGGAGAGCTATATTTAGAAAATTCCAAATCTGAGTCAATCTTGTTAGATGATAATAAAATTAAAAACTCTAATTATAGCTCGGACTTAGGTTTTGGATTTAGAGCTATCTCAGATGAAATTGTTGCTTATTCCCATTCAAATGAGATATCCAAAAATTCACTAAAACAATCTTCCGAAAATTTAAAATCTACACTAAAATCTGCCAAGGGTGTTTATAATCATGAAATACCAAAATCTAATAAAAAATATTATGAAAATATTAATCCAATAAATCAAAAAATACTAAATGAAAAAATTGAGATTTTAAATAATGTAAACAATTATCTTCGAACAAAAGATAATAATGTAAAGCAAGTAACAGCAAATTTTCTTGGAGAACAAAAGTCTATAGAAATAATTAGATCTGGTGGTGAAACACTTACTGATATTCGTCCTTTAGTTAGATTTAATGTAACAGTAATGCTTGAAAAAAATGGAAGAAAAGAGACAGGTGTTTACGGTGTTGGGGGAAGAAAATCATATGATGCATACTTAAAGGAAGACAATTGGAAAAATGTTTGTGACGAAGCTTTAAGAATAGCTTCAATAAATTTAGAGAGCAAACCTGCTCCAGCAGGTGAAATGAAAGTTGTTCTAGGACCCGGTTGGCCTGCTATTTTAATTCATGAAGCAGTTGGGCACGGGTTAGAAGGAGATTTTAATAGAAAAAAAACATCTGCATTTCATGACCTAATGGGCCAGAAGGTGGCAAGTGAGGGTGTTACTATTGTTGATGATGGAACTATAGATAATAGAAGAGGAAGCCTCACAATAGATGACGAAGGAACTCCTACAGAGAAAACAGTTTTAATTGAAAATGGAATATTGAAAAATTTCATGCAGGATAGATTAAACGCTCGATTAATGAAAACCAGGTCTACTGGAAGTGGAAGAAGAGAAAATTATAGACATATAGTACTTCCAAGAATGAGAAATACTATGATGCTAAATGGCAACCATACTCAAGAGGAAATGATTAAGTCAGTTGATAAAGGTATTTTTGCGGTCAGTTTTGGTGGTGGACAAGTTGATATTACTTCAGGCAAATTTGTATTTAATTGTACTGAAGCATACGAAATTATTAATGGTAAAATTGGATCACCTATTAAAGGTGCAACTCTCATAGGTGATGGTCCATCTATATTAAAAGAAGTATCAATGGTTGGAAATGATATGATGTTAGATCCAGGTATTGGAACTTGTGGTAAAGCTGGTCAAGGTGTTCCTGTTGGAGTAGCTCAACCTTCAATATTAATTAATAAGATGACTGTAGGTGGTACAAAACTTTAATGATAAAAAATCAGGAATATTTATCACAAAAAGCATCTTATTGTTTAGATCTAGCAAAAAAATTAGGGGCAACAGACTCAAGTGTTGTTGTGAG
>CACDMG010000003.1 GCA_902553845.1 uncultured Pelagibacteraceae bacterium | reverse complement strand
TGTTTAAAATTGCTAATGAACAAACAACGTATAAAGAGTCATTTCAACTCTCAAATAGCATTTTAAGACATGGAGTTCAAAGCGTAACAGACTTAATGGTAAAAGATGGTTTAGTTAATCTAGATTTTGCAGATGTTGAAACTGTAATGAGCTCAATGGGCAAAGCAATGATGGGAACTGGTGAGGCTGAAGGTGAAGGGAGAGCCGAAAAAGCAACAGAATTAGCTTTAAATAATCCATTAATTGATGATTATTCTCTTAGAGGCGCGAAAGGCTTATTGATAAATATTACTGGCGGAGAAGATCTAAAGCTTTTTGAAGTAGATGAGATTGTTAATAAAATTAGATCCGAAGTTGATACTGAAGCAGAGATAATTAATGGATCAATTATTGACCCATCTTTAGACGGAAAAATTCGAGTATCAATAGTTGCGACTGCGCTAGATGGGCAACAACCTGAGTCTAAATCAGTAATAAATATGGTTCACCGAATACAAAATCGTAACCCAGGATATTCTGATTTTCCGACAGGTAATGGAACCTCTTCATTCAGCTTTTCTAATACAGGTTCAAATCCTGTATCTCATGGAGCTAATGCTTTAAACATAGATAATGAGATTATTGAGAATAACACGAATGAAACTCTAAATAATGATGAAATTAATCAAACCAATGATCAGTATCATGAGGAATTATTGAAAAATCAAGAAACGGATGAACATCAAGATAATATTGATGAAACATCTCATATAAATGATGACAATGTTGATTCTGTATCTAATGAGCTAAATGATGAAAATCATCTTAAAGAATTTGGAGTAGACTCAGATACGCCTGATTTATTTTCTTCTGACGAAGATAAAATATCATCAATCAATAATGATGATCAGGAAGATGATTTAGAAATACCAGCATTTTTAAGAAGACAAAAAAATTAATGGTCTTCGAGAAAATAAATGAGTGCCATCATAGTACCGGATTTACCAAGACATTATCCTGTACTGCTAAAAGAAATTATTAGCATTATTTCCCCTCAATATGGTGGCACATTTATTGATTGTACTTTTGGACAAGGGGGATATTCACAAGAAATATTAAAATATCAAGATACTAAAGTTATTGCTTTAGATAGAGACAAAGATAGTAAAAAAAAAGCTGATATAATTTCAGAAAAATTTAGTAACAGATTTTTATTCAAAAATAAAAAATTTAGTGAATTAGACAAAATCAAATTAAAAAATGAAAGTATAAGAGGAGTTATTTTTGATTTAGGTTATTCATATACTCAAATTAAAGATCCAAAAAAAGGATTATCATTCAATTTTATGGGTGATCTAAATATGTGTTTAGGTATTAATAATTTTTCAGCAAAAGAGGCTGTAAATAATTTGGAAACAAAAGACTTAGAAAAAATTTTCAAATTTTTTGGTGAAGAAAAGGAAGCAAAAAGAATTGCTAAAAAAATTGGTAAAGAAAGACAAAAAAAAGAGATTAATACTCAAAAGCTAGTTGAGATCATTGAAAAAACTAAAAGAAAAAGAGATCGTAAAATTAATTCTTCCACTAAAGTTTTTCAAGCATTAAGAATTTTTGTGAATAAAGAAATTAGTGAACTAATTAATGGTCTAATTGCAGGAACTAAAGTATTAAAAAAAGATGGTATTTTAGTAGTTGTTACATTTCATTCTCTAGAGGACAAAATAGTAAAATATTTTTTTAAAACATTATCTGAACATAAAAGTATTTCTAGATATTTACCTAAACTAGATCAGCCTGAAACATCATTTAAATTGGCACAAAAAAAAGTAATCTTACCATCTAGAAAAGAATTAAATGAAAATTTATCCTCTAGATCTGCAAAGTTAAGATATATAATAAAAAAGGATAATTCTTATCAAATCAAAACTGACATATTTGAAAAATTTGATCATTTAATTCAAATTGAAAATTTAGGAGATAAGTTATGAATAAATTATTAATCATTTCATTAATATTTTTATTAATTTTGACAACAGCATTTATAAAAAATTCTACAAAAAAAATTGATGATGAAATTTTTACTTTAAAAGAAAATTTAAGAAGTTTTAATAAAGAACTAGACAAAGTAAAATTAGAATTTAATTATTTAAGTTCTGCCGAAAAATTACTTGAATTTCAAAATTTATATTTTGAAAATGAATTGGTTCAAAAAGATATTAAAGAAATAAAAATAATTAACAATAAATTAGGTAATGACTAAAAATAATTCTAGATTTGTTCTAGAAGATAAAAAAAATGATTTTTATTATCATAAAAACAGATCTAGTCTAAATATTACATTTAATAGAGTAGCATTTATTTTTTTTATCTTTTTAACTATTTCTATAATCTTTTCTATTCACTTAACTCATCTTGGCACTAGAAAAGATAATAATGAAATATCTAATAATTATGATTTGAATGATGAGGAATTTTATAGAGCTGATATAATTGACAGGAATAGCGAATATTTGAGTAAAACAATTAGCTCAATAGATATAGGTATAAGTCCAAAAAAAATAATTGATGAAAAAAAATTAATTTTGAATTTGAAATATATATTTCCAAACAAGGATTATTCTAAAGTAAAAAAAAGAATTAAGAAGGGAAATTTTTTTTATTTTGAAAATAAAATTTCTGATGAAAATTATGAAAAGCTCATGAAATTGGGTGACAAATCAATAGAGCCAAGAGAAAATATTATAAGATTATATCCACAAAAAAACTTATTCAGTCATATTATTGGCCAAATAGATAATGATAATAATGGTATATCAGGTTTAGAAAAGTCTTTAGATAAAGATTTAAAAAATAGAAAGCAACCAATAAAACTTACCGTAGATTCAAATATACAATATCTTGTGAGAACAGAATTATTAAAATTTAACGAAATTTTTAAGACTAAAGGAAGTGCATCAATTTTAATGAATATTCATTCTGGAGAAATTCTTTCATTTGTATCCTTGCCAGATTTTAATTTGAATGAGAGAAAAAAAATTGACGATAAAAACTTTATAAATAGGGTCAGTAAAGGAGCTTATGAATTAGGTTCTGTATTAAAACCTTTTACACTTGCAGCAGGTCTAGATATGGGAATTATTGAGCCCTCAACTGAATTTTTAAATTTACCAAAATCTATAAAATGTGGAGGTTTTCCCATAAGAGAATATGATGAGAGTATTCCTAAAAATTTAACAGCTGAACAAATATTGATTAGGTCTGGAAATATTGGATCTGTAAGAATAGCTCAAAAAATTGGAGGGGAAAATTTCAAAAATTTTTTAAAAAAAATAGGTGTTATTGGTAATGTAAATTTTGATATTGAGGAAGTTGCTTATCAAAATGATTTTTCTATTGGTAAGTGTAAATTAGCAACAGCATCTTTTGGACATGGCATAACTACTACTCTTTTACAATTAGCAAAGGGATACGCAATTATTACTAATGGCGGTTTTAATGTTAATCCAAAGTTAACTATGAATAATAATAATGATTTAACGAAAAAAAATAAACAAATTCTAGCTAAAGATGTTTCTGAAAAAATGGTAAAGATTTTAAGAAAAATTGTAACTAATGATGAGGGTACAGCTGGACTTGCAAATGTGGATGGTTATGAAATTGCTGGAAAAACTGGGACAGCTGAACAAGCAATTAAAGGTGAGTATTCTAACACTAAAATAAATACCTTTGCATCTATCTTTCCATCTTCAAAACCAGAGTTTGTATTTATTGTAATGCTTGATAGTCCAAAAGGTTCCTCTTCTTATGTTTATAATTACAGAAATAAAGAGGGAAGTTTTAAAGGAACCCCATTTAATACAGCTGGTTGGACTTCAGTTGAAGTTGCCGGTCAAATTATAGAAAAAATTGGACCTATTTTAGCCACAAAATATCTACAAGTTTATTAACTGATGTTTCTAAAGGATTACTTTCCTAAAATAAAAAAAAAATATCAAAAATATTTTTTTTCTAATATTGAATTTAACAGTTCAAATGTAAAAAAAAATTCCATTTTTTTTGCAATAAAAGGAGATAGATATGATGGACATAAGTTTATAAATAACTCAATAAAAAAAGGTGCTAAAATAATTGTTCACGAAAAAAAGTTTTCTGGGGAAAGAAATAGAGTTTTGTTTATTAGTACAAAAAATATCAGAAAATTACTTGCAAATGTTGCTTTTAAAATTAATCATAGAAAACCAAAAAATTTAGTAGCTGTAACAGGAACTAACGGTAAATCTTCTGTAGCAGATTTTTATTTTCAAATATTAAGATTAAATAAAAAAAGAGTAGCTTCAATTGGCACTTTAGGAGTTAAATCAAATAATAAATTTAAAAAATTATCTAATACAACAATGGATCCAATTAATTTAAGTAAATTACTTCAAAACTTAAGGAAGGATAGAATAGAAAATGTTATATTAGAAGCTTCTAGCCATGGATTAAAACAACATAGATTGGATGGATTATTGTTTGATATTGGTATATTTACAAATTTTTCTCAAGACCATTTAGATTATCATAAAAATTTTAATGATTATTTAAATTCAAAATTATATCTTTTTAAAAAATTACTTAAAAAAAAAAGTTATACAATAACTGATCAAGAAATTCCTGAATTTAAAAAAATAAGAAGTATTTCTAAAAATAAAAAATCTAAGCTTAGTTATATTTCTCAAAGAAAAGAAAATTGTGGAATAAATATAATTTTACACAAATTTGAAGGTGATTCTCAACTAATAGAATTTAGCTATAAAAAATCAAGATTTAAATTCAAAATAGATCTAATTGGAAAAATACAAATTAAAAACATACTGATGGCTTTAATTGCAGCAGAGCAAAGTGGTATAAAAATATCAAAAATTATAAAAATTTTACATAAATTAAAACCAATCGATGGACGTTTAGAAAAGATTGGAGAAATTAAAAATAATTCTAAAGTTATTTTAGATTATGCTCATACTCCAGATGCTCTCAAAACTGTTCTTGAAAACTTAAAGGAACAGTTTCCACATAATCAAATTTCCATAGTGTTTGGTTGTGGAGGAAATCGAGATAAATCAAAAAGATTTTTAATGGGTAAAATTGCAGATAAATTTTGTAATAATATTTATCTTACAGATGACAATCCTAGAAATGAAAATCCTAAATTTATAAGAAAAGAAATTAAAAGAGGGGTAAGAAAAAATAATATGTTCGAAATAGCAGATAGAAAAATAGCAATTAAAAAGGCAATATCGAATTTAAAAAGTTCTGAAATTTTATTAATTGCTGGTAAGGGTCATGAAAAAACACAAGTATATCGAAATAAAGTAAGATTTTTTTCTGACAGAGAAATTATTTTAAAAGCTATTAGTAATAAAAATTATAATTTATCAAATGATATTAGATTAAATATTATAAATGAGGTTTCAAATTCACAATTACAATTAAAAAATTTAAACACCAAAAAAGTAGTTATTAATTCTAAAGAAGTAAGCAAAAATGATATTTTTTTTGCGATAAAAGGAAAAAAAAAAGATGCTAATAAATATCTGAATGATGTCTTTGAAAAAAAAGCTTCAATTGCAATAGTAAATAAACTTATCCAAAAACCTTTAGAAACTAAACAAATAAAAGTAAAAAATACCTTAAAATTTTTGACCAACTGCGCAAAAAAATTTAGAGTTGCTTTGAACACTAATATTATAGCAATAACTGGCAGTTGTGGGAAAACCTCTCTAAAAGATATGTTGGGAAATACTTTAGGAAATTACTTTAAAACCAGCTATTCAAAAAAATCATTTAATAATAAATATGGAGTTCCATTAAGCCTAATGAATATTAATCAAAATGATAAGTTTGGCATTTTAGAAGCTGGTATGGATAAAAAAGGAGAAATCAATTTTCTTTCAAAAATTATTAAGCCGGATGTCGGTATTATCACTAATATAAATTTTGCTCATATAAAAAATTTTAAGAATATTTCAGATATTGCATCTGCCAAAGGTGAAATAATAAACAACATTAATATAAATGGTTCTTTAATTCTCAATGCAGATGATAAATTTTACAACTTTCATAAAAAACTAGCATCTAAGAGAAATATTAAAATTTTCTCATTTTCTTTAAATAAGAAAAATTCATCAGTCTATATTAAAAAAATTATAAAAGTTAATAATAAATTTAAAGTAGTTGTAAAAATGAATAATGAAAAAAAATATTTTTACATAAAAAAAAATTATAACAATTTTAAATATAATATGTTAGCCACACTAACAGTTATGCAAATTTACTTTAATACTAGCAAATTGAATAAAAATTTATTTCTTAATATTAAAACAACTCGGGGAAGAGGAGATATTTCATTATTAAAGTTTAACAAAAAAAAAGTTTTTCTGATTGATGAAAGTTACAATTCAAATCCGTTGTCACTAAATTCTGCATTAGAAAATTTTGATAAATTAGAAGTAGAAAAAAATAAAAAACATGTAATTCTAGGAGACATGCTTGAATTAGGAAAATATTCAAAAAAATTGCATCTCTCAATTGCTAAATCAATTAATAAAATTTCTTTGAATAAAGTGCATATTTTTGGCAGATATATTAAAAAAACCTTTAAAAAAATTGATGAAGATAAAAAAGGATTTGTTTTAAAAAATGATTCGCAAATAAATGATCTTATAATCAATATTCTTAATGATGGTGATTATTTAATGATAAAAGGATCTAATTCAACGGGTTTATTTAATTATGTAACTAAATTAAAAAAGAGAAATATTAATGCTTTATAATTTTCTTTTAAACTTTGTAGATATATTTTCATTTTTAAATGTATTTAAATATATTACTTTTAGAACTGGTTTGGCTATGTTTACATCTCTAATTATTGTTTTATTAATTGGTAATCCTTTTATTAGATATTTTGCAAATAAAGATATAACAAATCCAATTAGAGATGATGGCCCTTCAGATCATATAATCAAAAAAATTGGTACACCAACAATGGGTGGTCTTATTATCTTAACGGGTTTATTGATTTCCGTATTAATGTGGGGTGATTTAAAAAATATTTATATAATTTTTGCTTTGTATATAGCTATATCATTTGGATTACTGGGTGCATATGATGATTATAGAAAAATAAAATTTAAAAATTCTTCAGGCATCTCTTCAAAACTAAAAATAATGATTCAGATAATAATAGCATTTATAGGAATAGTCTTTTTGACAAAATTTACAGATAATGAACAATTATTAAATCTCTTTTTTCCATTTTTTAAAAATTTAATTATTAATTTAGGATGGTTTTTTATTCCGTTCGCTATTTTTGTTATTGTAGGTTCATCTAATGCCGTAAATTTAACTGATGGTCTTGATGGTTTGGCTACGGTTCCTGTTATTTTAGTCGCTTCATGTTTTGCTTTTATTAGCTACATAACTGGAAATATAGTTTTTTCTGATTATTTACAAATTCCATATATTCAAGGAACTGGAGAAGTTTCAATATTTTGTGGAGCTATAATTGGAGCTTGTTTAGGTTTTTTATGGTTTAATGCTCCTCCTGCAAAAATATTTATGGGGGATACCGGATCATTATCTTTAGGCGGATCTCTTGGAGCAGTAGGAATAATTACAAAGCATGAAATTGTTTTAGCTATCACTGGAGGCTTATTCGTTTTGGAAGCTGTATCAGTTATGGTTCAAGTTATTTCCTACAAGCTTACTGGCAAAAGAATTTTTAAAATGGCACCAATTCACCATCATTTTGAAAAAAAGGGTTGGCCTGAATCTACCGTCGTAATAAGATTTTGGATTATTTCAATAATTTTAGCAATGATAGGTTTAGCGACATTAAAATTGAGATAATGAAAAAAGAGAAAAATATTTTTTTAAATAAAAAAATATTGATTTATGGTCTTGGAAAGACTGGTATTTCAGCTTTTAAATTTTTAAAAAATAAAAATGATATTTTCTTATTTGATGATTATCAAATCGACTCAAATGATTTTTTAACCAGAAAAAAAACAATTACATACAGCGATGTTATAAAATCTAAATTCGATAGAGTAATTTTAAGTCCAGGAATTGACTTAAATAAATGTCGATTGTCTAATTTTTTAAAAAAAAATAAAAAAAAAATTTATTCTGATTTAGATGTATTTTACTCCTTTTATAAAAATGACTCTATAACTGTAACCGGAACAAATGGAAAATCTACAACATGTCAACTTCTTTACGAAATTTTATCTCAGAAAAGTTTTGATGTTAAATTAGTTGGAAATATAGGAAATCCGATTCTTTCAGTAAATAATGTAAAAAAGAAAACTATTTTTGTTATAGAGGCATCTTCTTATCAATTAGAATATAGTAAAATTTTTTGTTCAAAATATTCTGCTATATTAAATATAGCACCAGACCATCTTGAGAGACACAAAACCTTAAATAATTATATAAAAGCAAAGTTTAAATTAATTAAAAATCAACCAAAAGGATCTTTGAGTTTTATAAAAAAAAATGACTTACTTGTTAACAAAGAACTTCTTTCCAATAAGGTTAATCATAAAGTAATAAAAGTTAGCACGACAAATTTAGATAATTTTATTAAAAAAATCGGAAATGAGTATTTTTTAAATGCAAATAATAAAGAAAATTTATCATTTGTTTTAGCAATTTTAAAAGAATTTGGTCTAAGAAGTAAATCTTTGATCAAGGCAATTAAAAATTTTAAAGGGTTAAATTATAGACAACAAATTATTTTTAAAGGCCCTAAATTAATAATTATAAATGATTCTAAATCAACAAGTTTTTCATCATCTGAGGGAATTTTAAAATTAAATAGTAAGATTTTCTGGTTGTTGGGAGGTAAACCGAAAAAAGGAGATAAATTTAATTTATCAAAAAAATATTTTAAAAATATAAAGGCATTTATATACGGAAAAAATTTTAAATTCTTTAATAACGCTTTAAATAATAAAATTCAATTTCAAAATTTCAAAAATTTAAATGAAGCTTTGAAAAAAATTTTTTTTGTAATTAAAAAAGAAAAATCAAAAAAAATAATTTTATTCAGTCCATGTGCTGCATCATTTGATAGTTTTAAAAATTTTGAAGACAGAGGCTATTATTTTAATAAACTGGTAAAAAAAAATTTGAATGTACAAAAAACTATCGATCTTTAATCTATATTATGAGTGGTGGAAAAATATAGATAAATTTATATTTTCAATAATTGTTTTACTTTTTATTATAGGGCTTTTTTTTTCATTAGTTTCAACATCTTTAATTGCATCAGATAAATTAAATACAAATAATTATTCCTTTTTTTTTAAACATTTAATATTTATTTTTTTAGGTGTTATTGTAATGTTTGTTTTTTCTTCAATAAATCAAAGAACATTATTTAGATTTTCATTATTACTCTTTTTTATTTCTTTATTTTTTTTACTTTTGGTTCCTCTAATTGGAATAGAAGTTAAAGGATCAAAAAGATGGATAGAATTATATATGCTACCAAGATTTCAACCAATAGAATTAGTGAAGCCATTTTTGATAATTTCTATTAGTTTAATTTTGAGCAGTGAAAAATATTCCAACTTATATTTTAAATATTTTTTATCTTTTTCTACAACTCTAATTGTAGCTTTATTTTTAGTTTTACAACCAGATATTGGCCAAACTCTTTTAGTAATCTTTAGTTGGTTAATTTTAGTTTTTACATCAGGTATAAATATTGTTTTTCTATTAATATTATTCTTTATTTCTGTATTTTTGATTTCTTATTTAATTATTTTTGTTCCAAAGTTCGATTACATTAAAAGTAGATTAATCTCTTTTTTCGATAAAGAGATTGGTACTCACAATTTTCAATCAGATAAAGCAATTGAATCAATAATCAGTGGGGGTTTTTTTGGCAAAGGGGTTGGTGAAGGTATATTAAAGAATAGAGTGCCAGAGGCTCATACGGATTATATAATTTCAGTAATATCTGAAGAGTTTGGAGTTATTGCTATTATTTTAATACTATTATTATTTATAATATTTATCTATTCGGTGTTTAAAAAAGTTTATTTTGAAAATGAAGAAAAAATTAAATTAATTTTGGTAGGTTGTATAAGTTTAATTTTGATGCAAACTATTATTCATATTGGAGTAAATATAAGATTGTTTCCAACTACAGGAATGACACTTCCTTATATTAGTTATGGCGGTTCATCTATAATTAGTGTTTCGATTCTATCAGGAATTATTCTCAATCTTACTAAAAGAAAAATTAAATTATGAAAAAAAAAATTTTAATTTCCACAGGTGGTTCTGGAGGACATACTATCCCCGCTCTAATTCTTCATGAGCACTTGTCAGATAATTTTGAAACTATAATTTCTTCAGATTTAAGAGGGTTAAAATATATTGGAGGAAATTTTTCTCAAATAAATATAATTAACACTCCTAAGTTAAATAATATTATTCTTTTTCCATTTAACTTTTTTAAAATCCTATTTTTAACTATCAAATCAATAATTTTACTAAAAAAGGAAAAAATTGACAAATTGATATCAACGGGAGGATATATGTCTTTACCTCTCTGTTTGTCAGCAAGAATACTTGGCCTAGATATTTTTTTAATTGAACCTAATTTTGTCTTGGGTAAAGCAAATAAATTTTATTTAAATTTTAGTAAAAAGATATTTTGTTACTCTAATGAAATAAAAAATTTTCCATCTAATTTAAAAGAAAAGATAGTTCTAATTAAACCTTTGGTAAGGAAGGAATTTTATGAAAAGAAAATAGATTTAAATAAAAATGATAAATTTAATTTGTTAATTGTTGGTGGCAGTCAAGGTGCAAATATTTTTGATGATTATTTGAAAGATGTAATTATTCAAATTTCAAAAAGATACTCTTTAAAGGTAATTCAACAGACAAATTTAAATAATATAGATAATCTTAGAAATTTTTACAAAAAAAATAATATTGAAAATTATATTTTCAATTTTGAATATAAATTTGTAAATATTCTTCATAAATCAGATTTGTGTATTACAAGAGCTGGTGCATCTACTTTGGCAGAATTGTCAGTCTCAAACATTCCATTTCTAGCTATTCCATTGCCCTCAGCTAAAGATGATCATCAATTTGAAAATGCAATATATTATGAAAAAAGAGGCTGTTGTTGGGTACTGAGTCAAAAATTGATTGAAGAAAAAATTGAAGCAGTTTTATTGGAAATAATTGGGAATAAAAATGATTATTTAAAAAAAAAAGATAATTTGAAAAATTTTAATTATCAAAATACTTGGAATGATGTTAATCAAAAAATATTAGAGCATATTAATGAAAATTGAATTAGCAAAAAATGAAATAATCCATTTTGTTGGGATTGGCGGAATAGGCATGAGTGGTCTTTCGCTAATCATGAAAGGTAAAGGTTTTAAAGTTCAGGGGAGTGATATTCTCCATAATAAAAATATTGATAGATTAAAAAAAGAAAAGATAAAAATTTTTATAGGTCATAAAAAACAAAATCTAAAAAAAGCAACTATAGTTGTTATTTCATCTGCTATCAAAAATGACAATCCAGAATTAAAGGAGGCAAAACTAAAAGGATTACCAATTGTAAAAAGAGGACAAATGTTAGCCCACATAGTTTCCTTAATGAAAAATATTGTTGTAGTAGGTTCACATGGAAAAACTACTACAACATCTTTAGTTGCTGCTATTTTTCAAAAAACAAATTTAGACCCAACTATAATTAATGGAGGAGTAATTAATTCTATAAAAAATTCTGCAAAATTGGGTAAAAGTGAGTGGTCAATTTTAGAGGCAGATGAGTCAGATGGTAGTTTTGTACACATTCCACCTACCTATTCTGTAATTACAAATATTGATAGAGAACACATGGATTATTACAAAACAATGAAAGATTTAAAAAATTATTTTGTAAAATTCATTAAAAAAGTTCCCTCATTTGGAAAATCTTTTATTTGCATTGATGATAAAATTAATTATGAGATTTTTAAAAGTTTAAAAAACCATAATATATATACTTATGGAAAAAATATAAAATCAAATTTTCTATTTAGAAATATTAAACAAAATAAAGAATACACTGTGTTTGATTTAAATATTAATCTTCCGAATAAAAAAAAAGAAAATATAAAAAATATAAAGATACCTTTACTTGGAATTCATAATGTACGTAATGCTGTTGCTGCAACTGCAGTTGCCTTAACTGTTGGAATATCAATTAAAAGAATTAAAAAAGGATTATTAAATTTTAAGGGAGTCCAAAGAAGGTTTAATAAAATTTTCACCTATAATAATATAGATTTTTATGATGACTATGCTCACCATCCAACTGAAATAAAGTTTGTTTTAGACGGAGTAAGTAAAGTTTATAAAAACTTTGAAAAAGTCTGTATTTTTCAGCCACATAGAATTTCGCGACTTAAAGATTTAAAAAAAGAATTTTCTTTTGCTTTTAAAGATGCAGACACAGTTGTGCTTTGTCCGATTTATACAGCTGGTGAAAAAATTAAATTAGGATTTAATTATTTTAATTTTGCAAAAGAAATAATTAAAAATTCAAAAGTTAAATTATTTTTAGTAAATAACGAAATCCAATTAGCTAAATTTTTAAAAAATAATTTAGTAGATAGAAAAATTGTAATAGGGATGGGAGCTGGCTCTATCTCAACTTGGATGAGAAATATGCCAAACTTGATAAAATGAGTGAAAAAAATTTAAAAGTTTTTTTAAAAGAATTTGAGGACAATATTAGATTTGATGCTGATTTAAAAAAAAAGAATTGGTTTAATATTGGAGGAAAATCAAAAATTTTTTATAAAGCGGAAAATTTAAATAATTTAATAAATTTTCTAAAAAAATTAAACAATAAAGAAAAAATATTTATTCTTGGAGCAGGCTCCAACACACTAATAAACGATAATTTCTTCGATGGTGTTGTTATCAAGTTAGGTAAGTGTTTTAGTAATATTTCTTTACTAGGTGAGAATATTATAATTGCAGGAAGTGGTGCTTTAGATAAATCATTGTCTGAGTTTGCAGCGGAAAATAGTTTAACAGGACTTGAATTTTTATCATGTATTCCTGGGACTATTGGTGGAGGTATTAAAATGAATGCTGGATGCTTTGGAAGCGAATTTAAGGATATTTTAGTATCTATTCAAGCAATAGATAAACTAGGCAATATAAAAACCATTCCCTCTAAAGAAATAAAATTTGAGTATAGGAAAAGTAATTTGTCAGATGATCTAATATTTTTAAGTGCTTCATTCAAAACAGTAAAATGTGAGAAGATGGAGATCAAAAATAGAATGAACAGATTCAAAGAAGAGAAAGAAAAAACTCAACCTACAAAAATCAAAACAAGCGGTAGTACATTCAAAAATCCTAAATCTCAAACAAAAAAAAAGGTTTGGGAATTGATTAGAGAGTCGGTTTCAGTAGATGTTGAATTTGGGGATGCGTGTATTTCTAAAAAACATTCAAATTTTTTTGTCAATAAAGGAAACGCTTCATTTGAAGACATGAAAAATTTAATAGATTTTGTCCATAAAAGTGTATTAGAAAAGACCGGTGTTAGTTTAGAAAAAGAAATTAAAATATTAGAATAAGCTATGTATTAATAATATGAAAAAAAATTTAATGAACTTGTGAAATGATTAAATTAATATATTAATATTAAATTTATTATAAAAATTAATCAAAATGGCAAAAAAAAAATCAGCTTTAATCTTTGGAATTACCGGTCAAGATGGCTCTTATCTTGCAGAATTACTTTTAAAAAAGAAATATATTGTACACGGAGTTAAAAGAAGATCATCTAGTATTAATACATTAAGGATTGATCACATCTATCAAGATCCTCACGAAAAAAATTATAGTTTTAGACTTCATTACGGTGATATTACTGACTCGACCTCAGTGTCAAGCATTATAAAAAAAACAAAACCTGATGAAATTTATAATTTGGCCGCCCAATCACACGTTGCGGTATCATTTGAAGTACCAGAGTATACTGCAAATGCTGATGCTTTAGGCGCACTTAGAATTTTAGAGGCAATTAAATTTCATAAATTGGAAAAAAAAACAAAATTTTATCAGGCTGGAACCTCTGAAATGTACGGTAAAGTTCAGAAAATTCCTCAAGATGAAAAAACAGAATTTTATCCACAAAGTCCATATGGTGTAGCAAAGTTATATGCTCATTGGATCACAAAAAATTATAGAGAGGCTTATAATATTTTTGCTTGTAATGGAATTTTATTTAATCATGAAAGTCCAAGACGAGGCGAAACTTTTGTAACAAAAAAAATAATTTCAGGTTTGTGTAAAATTAAAGAAGGTAAACAAAAAAAACTTTATTTAGGTAATTTATATGCCAAAAGAGATTGGGGGCACGCTAGAGATTATTGTTTAGCAATGTGGAAAATACTTCAGCAGAAAAACCCAGATGATTATGTGGTAGCGACTGGTAATCAATATTCAATTAAACAATTTATAAATATTGCAGCAAAAAAACTTGACCTTAAAATTTATTGGAAGGGGAAAGGTATTAAGGAAAAAGCATATAATGAAAATGGTTATCCAATAATAGAGTGCGATAAAAATTATTTTAGACCCTTAGATGTTGAGACTCTTTTAGGAAACGCTCGAAAAGCTAGAAGAAAGTTGAAATGGAAACCATCACAAAATATTACTTCTTTAATCGAGGAAATGATCGATTCAGAATATGAAAATTTAAATGCAAGTTAAAAAAAATAGCAAAATTTTTTTAGCTGGCCATAAAGGAATGGTTGGATCTTCAATATTAAGATATTTAAGAAAAAAAAAATATAAAAAGATTTATACAGTAAATAAAAAAAAAGTTGATCTATTAGATCAAAAAAAAACTGAAAAATATCTAAAATTTGTAAAACCTGATTGTGTTATCATAGCAGCAGCAAAAGTTGGAGGAATTATTGCAAATAAAAAGAATAAAGCTGAATTTATCTATCAAAATTTAATGATACAAACAAATCTGATACATTCATCATATAAGTGTGGTGTTAAAAAATTAATTTTTTTAGGCTCTAGTTGCATATATCCAAAGTATGCAGCTCAACCAATTAAAGAAAGCAGTTTGTTGACTGGAAAATTGGAAAACACTAATGATGCATATGCAGTAGCTAAAATTGCTGGTGTAAAAATGTGTGAAGCTTATAACGAAAAATATGGATTAAGTTATATATGTTTAATGCCATCTAACCTATATGGTCCAAATGATAATTACGATTTAAACAATTCTCATTTTTTTCCAGCATTGATTAAAAAAATTCATAACGCAAAAGAAAATAAGATAAGAAGTATTAATCTATGGGGAGATGGTAAAGCAAAAAGAGAGTTACTATTTGTTGATGATTTAGCAAATGCGTGTGAATTTTTCATGAGAAAAAAAGTTAGACATACAATAATAAATATTGGATCTGGACATGAAAAAAAAATAAGTGATTATGCAAAATTTATTATGAAAAAATTAAATATTAAACTTAACATCAAACTTGATAGATCTAAACCTAACGGAACTCCAAGAAAAATATTAAATACAAAATTGGCTAAAAATTATGGATGGAAATCAAAAATTAGTTTAGATAAAGGCTTTGATATAACTTATAAAAATTTTGTAAAATCGAGTATATAAATTGAAAAATTTGTTAATAGTAACAGGTGGATGTGGTTTTGTTGGATCAAACCTTATCAATTATTTAGTTCAAAATACAAATTATAAGATAATAAGTTTAGATGATTATTCTTCAGGTATAAAAAAAAATCAAATTAAAAATAAAAATGTTAAATATATAAATGGTAATACAAAAAATATCTCTAAAATTTTAAATTCAAAAAAAAAAAGAATTAAAACAATTTTCCATTTCGGTGAGTTCTCAAGAATTTACCAAAGTTTTAAACAAATGAATAAATGTATTCAATCAAATACAATAGGATCAAATGAGGTTTTTGATTTTTGCCTTAAAAATAAGATAAAGTTAATATACTCAGCTACATCAGCATCACTAGGAAAAAAGGGTAAAGACAAAAATCTCTCACCTTATGCATTTACGAAATCTAAAAATTTAGAATTTCTAGAAAATTTAAAAAATTGGTTTGATTTTAAATTTGAAGTTATTTTTTTTTACAATGTATATGGACCAAATCAAATTAAAAAAGGTAAAATGGCAACAGTAATAGGAATATTTGAAGATCATTTTATAAAAAAAAAACCGTTGCCAGTTGTTAGACCTGGCTCACAATCAAGAAGATTTACACATATAGATGATACTATAAAAGTTTGTTTTAAAGCATGGAAAAAGAATAAAAATAGATATTATAGTATAAGTAACAAATATAGTTATTCAATTCTGGAAGTTGCCAAAATGTTCAAATCAAAAATTAAATTATTACCAAGAAGAAGTGGTGAAAGATATGCTTCAGCATTAACTAGCATGACAGCCTCGACTAAAATATATAAAAATTTTGGATCGATTAAACTAAAAGACTATATTAATAATTTTTTATCAGAAAACTCATAATTACTTGTTTTTAGAACATATTAGATAGTTTACATAATTTTAAAAATATGTATAAAGCTGATGCCGGTAATTATTGCGAGAGTGTTATACCCGATCCCATTCCGAACTCGGAAGTCAAGCCTCTCAGCGCCGATGGTACTTTGTCTTAAGACATGGAAGAGTAGGACGTTGCCGGCATAAAAATATTATGAAAATAAAAAGTTCACTCAAATCAATAAAAAAAAGAGATCTTAATTCTAAGTTAGTTAGAAGAAGAGGAAGAGTGTACGTTATCAATAAAACTAATCCAAAATTTAAAGCGCGTCAGAAATAATTTTTATGGATAATGAAAACCATAAAAAAACTTGGAATAATTTTACAAAGTTTGTTCTTTGGGGAACAGTAATCGTTATTGTAGTTCTGATATTGATGGCTTTATTTTTAATCTAGGTTTTTCTAATGAAAATTGTTTCTTTATCAGAAAATAGAGATTTAGAAAAAAGAGTAGCGATTACTCCTGAGACTGCAAAAAAGTATACCTCTATAGGATTTGAAGTTTTTTTACCTGAGAACTATGGTTTACATTTAGGATTTAATGATGAGGAATATATATCTCAAGGTGTAAATATAATTAATGATGAAAAAGATCTCATTCAAAGAAGTGATATAATTGTTCAAATAGGTTTGCCTTCAGATGAAAAATTATCAAATTTTAAAGAAAATCAAAATTTAATAGGTGTTTTAAATCCTTATTTAAATAAAGATAGACTACATAATTTAAACAAAAAAAAAATTAATAATTTTTCTTTGGAATTGCTACCAAGAATAACGAGAGCTCAATCTATGGATATTCTTTCATCTCAAGCAAATTTAGCAGGATATAAAGCTGTAATAGAATCATTTGCAAATTTTGAAAAAGCAATTCCAATGATGATGACAGCAGCAGGAACTGTTCCAGCTGCAAAAGTTTTAGTTGTAGGCGCAGGTGTCGCTGGTTTGCAAGCAATAGCAACTGCAAAAAGAATGGGAGCCATTGTTTTTGCTACAGATGTTAGAATGGCATCAAAAGAACAAGTTGAAAGTTTAGGGGGTAAATTTTTGACTGTAGAGGGTGCTGAAAATCTTGAAACAGAGGGTGGTTATGCGAAGGAAGCATCTGAAGATTTTAAAAAAAAACAAGAAGATCTTTTAGGTGAAACATTAAAGAAAATTGATATTGTGATTTGTACTGCTTTAATTCCAGGTAAAAAAGCACCAATCATAATTAAAGAAAATATGATTAATAATATGCAATCAGGATCTGTAATTTATGATTTAGCTGCCATTCAAGGTGGAAATACAGCTTTAACAAAAGTTGATGAGTTAATCGAAAAAAATGGTGTTAAAATTATGGGAGAAATGAACATACTTAATAAACTACCCATATCAGCTTCAACTTTATATGCAAAGAATGTTTTCAATTTTGTTTCAAATTTATTAGATAAAGAAAATAATAAAATTAATATAAATCTAGAAGATGAAATTATTAAAAAAACTTTAATAAGGTAGATTATGGAAATAGATCCTTTTATATTTAGATTAAGTATATTCATTCTTTCAATTTTTGTTGGTTATTATGTTGTCTGGAGTGTAACACCTTCTTTACATACCCCACTTATGTCAGTTACAAACGCAATTTCTTCAGTAATTATAGTAGGTGCAATTATTGCTGGTTTAGCTGGAAACTCTGAAAGTGTTTTTAATACTTCAACTATTTTTGGATTTTTGGCAATATCTTTGGCGGCAATAAATATTTTTGGTGGATTTTTAGTTACTCAAAGAATGTTAGCTATGTATAAAAAAAAGAAAAAGGATAAAAAGTGATTTCTGCAAATTTATCAGCAATTTTTTATCTTATTTCAGGAGTTTTATTCATCTTAGCTTTAAGAGGTTTGTCATCCCCAGAAACTTCTCGACAAGGAAACTTTTTTGGTATTCTTGGAATGCTAATCGCAATAACAGTAACATTTTTGTCCATTGGAAATTTTTCAAGTGGTTTTATATTTGTTTTGATTTTTCTTTTAATAGGTGGTGCGGTTGGAGCATTCATAGCGTACAAAATTCCAATGACAGCAATGCCGGAATTAGTGGCAGGTTTTCACAGTCTTGTAGGACTTGCAGCAGTTTTTGTTGCAATTTCTGCTTTTTTGAATCCAATAGCTTTCAATCTTGGAACACCAGGAAACATTAAACTTGGAAGTTTAATTGAAATGTCTATTGGTGCTGCTGTTGGTGCAATAACTTTTTCTGGATCAGTAATTGCTTTTTTAAAATTACAGGGAATTATGTCTGGTTCACCAATAACTTTTAAAGGTCAACATCCATTAAATGCTGTAATACTTATTTCAATATTAGCATTGATTTATTTTCTTTGTTCAACTCAATCACCAAATTTATTCTGGTTATTGTTAGGTGTATCCTTTTTAATTGGTTTTTTGTTAATAATTCCAATTGGTGGAGCAGATATGCCAGTAGTTATTTCTATGCTAAATTCTTATTCTGGTTGGGCTGCCGCAGGTATTGGATTTACTTTAGAAAATACGGCATTAATAATAACTGGTGCTCTTGTTGGATCTTCTGGAGCTATATTATCTTATATAATGTGCAAAGGTATGAATAGATCTTTCTTCAATGTAATTTTAGGGGGATTTGGAGCGACTGACCAATCTTCTAGTGCACAAAATAAAGAGCAAAGACCAGTAAAAAGTGGTAATGCAGATGATGCGGCGTTTTTAATGAAGAATGCTTCATCTGTTATTATAGTCCCAGGTTATGGAATGGCAGTTGCTCAAGCACAACATGCTTTAAGAGAAATGGTGGATACTCTTAAAAAGAATGGTATTAAAGTTTCTTATGCAATACACCCAGTTGCTGGAAGAATGCCAGGTCACATGAATGTATTATTAGCTGAGGCTAATGTTCCATATGATGAAGTTTTTGAATTAGAGGAAATTAATAATGATTTTGCAAACGCAGATGTTGCATTTGTTATTGGAGCAAATGATGTAACTAACCCTGTTGCAAAGACAGATCCTCAAAGTCCGATTTATGGTATGCCGGTTTTAGATGTTGAAAAATGTAAATCAGTTCTTTTTGTAAAAAGAAGTTTATCACCAGGTTATGCTGGAATTGATAATGATCTATTTTATAAAGAGAACACCCTTATGCTTTTTGCGGATGCAAAAAAGATGACAGAGGATATAACAAAAAATTTGTAGGTTAATTTGAATACAAAAATTTATTGTGATATAGCTGACATTGATTTAATCAAAAAATTTAGCAAAAAAAAGATAGTTAAAGGTTTTACTACTAATCCAAGCTTAATGAGGAAAGCGGGAGCAAAAGATTACCAATTTTATTGTAAAAAAATTCTTAAAGTTTGTAAAAATAAGCCAGTTTCATTTGAGGTATTTGGAGATGATTATCTAAGTATGAAAAAACAAGCATTAAAAATTTTTACCTTAGGAAAAAATATATTTGTTAAAATTCCAATAGTGAACTCAAGAGGTATTTTTTCAAGCAAGATTATTAAAGAGCTCAATAAAAGAGGCATTAAACTCAATATAACTGCAGTATATACAGCAAATCAGGTAAGTAAAATTTTAAAATTGATTGATAAAAAAACAAAAGTAATAATTTCAATATTTGCTGGAAGAGCAGCTGATACTGGTAAAGATCCGATTCCAGAATTTAAAAAAAGTATTTTAATAGCAAAGAAGTATAAGAATGTAGAAATTTTATGGGCAAGTGTTAGAGAGCCATATAATTTTCTGCAAGCGAAACAAACTGGATGCCATATTATAACGATACCACCATCAATTATTGAAAAAATTGAAAAGTTCGGAAAAACTTTTGATCAATTAACAATAGAGACCGTAAAAGCTTTTTTAGTAGATAGTAGAAAATCAAAATTTAAAATTTAATGTATAAATATAATAATAAATTTTTTTTTTTATTATTATACTCATCATTAATAATAGGATTTTTAATTGATGAAAATCTAAATTATGGATCTTATAACGACTGGATAGGTGCATACATACCTCCTATTATAGATTTTTCAAAAAATCTTGGAGATACTTTATTAAATTATGAGGTTTATGGTCAAAGACACTCACCACTGTATTTGGTTTTTCTCTCATTTTTTTACAAATTAGGATTAAGCTTAGATATAATAAGAATAATTCATCTTCATTTATGTGTAAGTTTAATATTTATTTTTTATAAATGTTTAAAAGTACAATTTAATTCTGTTGATAAAAAAATTTTACAACTTTTATCATTAATAATTTTTTTATCTCCTACATTTAGATCATTATCAATTTGGCCGGATAGTAGATTGCCTGGTTTGATTTTTTTTATTTTATCAGCGTATTATTTTATAAAGTTCTTAAAAAAACCAGATTATAAAAATACATGGTTTTGTTCAATTAGCTTAATATTTGCATCTTACATTAGCCCAAACTATTCTTTGTTTTCTTTATATTTTTATTTTATTTTTTTTAGACATTTAAGCATTGGAAGATTTTTAAAACTAATGATTTTTAATCTTATTGCAGCTTTTCCTATGTTGTACTATCTTTTTGTCTTAGATATCAATTTTTTAGTTGCAGGAAAAACTCCAGGATTAGATGAGGATCTAGTTAGCTTAAATTTTAATTTATCAAATAAAATTCTAATTATAAGTTCAATACTTTTTTTTCATCTTATTCCAGTTTTTTTCTATGTCGTAAATTATAAAAATTTTGTAAAATTTATTAAAAAAAAATTAATTTATATTTTAATTTTATTTATCATTCTAATTTATTTTTTTAATTATCAAATTTTTTTTACTGGCGGTGGATTCTTTTTTCAGCTTTCAAATTTTTTATTTAATAATAATTTGTTATTTTTTTTATTTTGTTTTTTATCAATTTCATTTTTATTTTTTCTATCAAGTATAAATTTTGAAAATTTATTTATAATTTTTATATTGATTATTTCAAATGTTCAAAATTCTATATATCATAAATATTATGAACCTTTAATTTTGATAATTTTTTTTATTTTATTTAAAAATTTAGATTTTAAATATTTTTTCTCCAAATCTAGAAATTTAGTCTTTTTATATTCTTTTGGAATTTTTTTTATAATTTTAAGAGTAATAAAAAATTTATATTTAGTTTAATTGGTTGCGGGGGACGGATTTGAACCGCCGACCTTCAGGTTATGAGCCTGACGAGCTACCAGACTGCTCCACCCCGCGTTAAATCTAAATTCTATTTTTAAGTTTATTTAACTTTTTTACTCTCTTAATATTTTCTTGAAGAATTCTTTTTTTCTTTTCTGATGGCTTTTCGTAAGTATTTTTTAATTTAATAATTTTGAAAAAACCATCTCTTTGAAGCTTTCTTTTTAAAACTCTAAGAGCTTGTTCAACATTATTGTCTTTGACTTCTATTTTAATAACCACCTCCAAAAAAATGAGTAGTTAGCATTTTTATTTTTTTATGTCCAATTAATTTAATCATTATTTGATTATATTTAAGCTTGTTTAAGTTTTTCTTTTTCTTTTTTTTCCCTTTTTATTCTTCTTTCAGCTTTTTCTATAGCCTCAATTAAATCTTTTTGAGTAAAAAGATTTAAAGCTACAGGATCTTTAGGATTGAGATTGTTGTAGTTCCAATAGCTTTTATTTCTTATAGAAGTGACTGAATTTTTTGTGATTCCCACTAACCTTGCTATTTGAGAGTCCTTTAAAATACTATGTTGTTTAATTAACCAAAGTGCAGAATCTGGCTTATCTTGTCTTTTTGAGAGAGGAATATATTTCTTAATTTTTTTTTCAGAATTTGAGATCTCAATGTCAATACTCTCAATTCTGAGAGGTCTATTCTTATCTTGTGAAGATAAGTCAATTTCTTCTTTTGACAATTGTCCAGAAATAATAGGGTTGTAAGCTTTGATACCTTTAGCGACCTCTCCGTCAGCAATCCCTTGAACTTCAACTTCATGTAAGTTACAAAAATCTGCTATCTGTTTAAAAGTAAGACTTGTATTTTCTACAAGCCAAACAGCAGTCGCCATTGGCATTAGGGGTGCATTCGACATTTAATCTTTCTTTTCTGATTTAAAATTTTGGAATTTTTTATTAAATTTACTTATTCTTCCTTTATCCATTAATTTTTGTTTACCACCAGTCCATGCAGAGTGTGATTTTGGATCTATCTCTAGCTTTAATGTTTCTCCTTCTTTGCCCCAAGTTGATTTAGTTTCAAATTGAGTACCATCAGTCATTTCAACTTTAATAGAGTGGTAATTAGGATGAATATTTTTTTTCATGACGAGACTTATAGCAAAAGATTTTTTTAAAACAATTAAAAGTTATCCAATTTTTCAAGTAATTTTGAGTTAATATCAACACTTGAAGCTATAATTTTTATATTTTTATTAACATTAAGATCTATTTCGTTGAGAATACCTCCAGCCTCTTTTACTAAAATAATTCCAGCAGCAATATCCCAAAGATTTAAATGATTTTGAAAATATCCATCATACCTACCAGCAGCAACATAAGCCAAATCTAATGCAGCACAACCAGATTTTCTAAAGGGTATTTCTGGTTCATTTTTCATTTTTCCACCAGTAACAAACAGACAATTATCAATTTTGCTTTTTTTTGATACTCTTACTCTTTGATTATTATAAAAAGCACCTTTATTCTTTTCTGCGTAGAACAACTCATTTTTGATTGGGTCAAAAACTAAACCTGAGATAATTTCATTATTGGATCTTAATGCAATTGAAATGGCAAAATGAGGAATGCCATGTAAAAAATTTACAGTACCATCTATTGGATCAATTATCCAAGTATTTTCTTTATCTTCATTGTTTTGAACTCCATTTTCTTCGCTTATTATTGAATACTTTGGACGTGCTTTTTTTAGCTCTTCAATGATTATTTTTTCAGTTCTTAAATCTGCATTAGTAACAAAATCAGCTGGACCTTTTTTTGAAACTTGAAGATTTTCAATTTCTCCAAAATCTCTTATCAATATTTTTGAAGCTTTTTCACTGGCTTTAATCATTACATTTAAATTTGCAGAAATTGAATTCATTTAATTAGTTTTTTTTTATATATTCTAGATTTCTTGTATCTATTATAACCTCGTCTCCAATTTCAATAAATGGAGGAACTTGAATGTTAAGCCCGTTATCTAATATTGCGGGTTTATATGACGAGGAAACAGTTTGACCTTTTAAAGCGACATCAGTTGACTCTATCTTGCATACTACTTGATTTGGTAAATTAATTGAAATAGGTAACTCATTATAAAAACTGATTATAACTTCTAAATTCTCAGTCAATAATTTACCTTTTTCACCTATTATATTTTTTTTTATTTCTATTTGTTCAAAAGATTTAGGGTTCATAAAAAAATAATTAATTTCGTCTTTATATAAATAATTAAAAGTCGTTTCTTCTAAAGATGCTTTTTCAATTGTTTCGTTGGATCTAAATCTTTCATTAAGTTTAGTGTTTTTATTTATACTTTTCATTTCAACCTGCGCAAATGCACCACCTTTTCCAGGCTTTACATGTTGAGTTTTAAGTACTTGCCATAGATCATTTTTATATTCTAACAACATTCCCACTCTAATTTCACCAGCGTTTATTTTCATTTCAATTTCTTAGTTGCTTCTTTTGGTTCAGCTTTTTTATTATTCCAAATGTAGCCTGAGATAGCCAAAAAGTCGGCTTTATTCAACAGAAGTTTTTTATAATTACCAGAATTTATACCTCCAATAGCAACAATAGGAGTTTTTGTTATCTTCTTAGCTTTTTTAAGCAAATTAATTGAGGCCTTATATTTTACCTTTTTAGTTTTTGAAGAATTAAAAGCTCCAAAAGCTAAGTAGTCAGCATTATTTTTAATAGCAATTTTTGCTAATTTAATTGAGTTATGGCATGTAATTCCTATTATCTTATTTCCCATTAATTTTCTTGCATCATTAATATTCATATCTTTTTGACCTATGTGACAACCGTCAGCATTTAATTCTTTAGCAAGAAAAACATCATCGTTTACTAAAAATTTGACATTAAACTTTTTACATATTTTTATTATTTTTTTCCCAATCATTAATTTTTTTTTGAATTTTTCATTTTTGAGTCTGAGTTGAAAAAAACTAACTTTTCCTTCTTTTAAAACTTTAATTAAATCATTATAAAATGACTTGTTAATTTTTAATGGAGAAATGAGGTAGATAAATTTTTTTTTGTTAATTCTCAAGATCTTTTGACCATTTTCCCTGAGACGCTAAAGTATTCATTTTTGCTCTGTGGTTAAAAATTTTTTGAGTACCCTCGATATTTTGTATATCTTTAGACCAAAATCTCAATGCACTATGTTGAAGAGCTCTTCCATAAGAATAACTCATTATAAAATTAGAATTATTATATTTATTTATTAAATTCAAATTTTCTGTTGCTTCTAATTCTGACTGGCCACCAGATAAAAAAGCTATTCCTGGAACTTCTGACGGTACTGAATTTTTTAAACATTCCAAAGTTAATTTAGCCACTTCTTCATTTGAAATTTTTTCTTTAGATTTATTGCCAGGCAAAATCATATTTGGTTTTAGAATTATTCCTTTTAAATTTACTTTGTGTAAAATAAGCTCATCAAAACATTTTTTAATTACTTCCGAAGTTTTTTCATAACATTCTTTTGATGAATGCTCTCCATCCATTAATACTTCTGGCTCAACAATTGGAACCATGTTGCATTCTTGAACTAACGACGAGTATCTTGCTAAGGCATGAGCATTTGCTTGAATTGAAAGTTTACTTGGGTAATTTTTCGATATATTGTAAACGCCTCTCCACTTGGTAAATTTTGCACCTAGTTTGTAATATTCTTTTAACCTTTCTCTTAAACCATCTAAGCCTTCTGTAATTTTTTCATCTGGTGATCCAGCTAAAACTTTTGCACCTGTATCAACTTTTATACCAGGAATAGAGCCCATTTTTAATATTAGTTCTGGAATCTTATTTTTTTTGGAAGTTATTTGTTTTATTGTTTCATCGTATAAAATTACACCTCCAATGCACTCTGTCATGCTAGAAGCGCTAAAAAGAGTTTCTCTAAATAATAATCTATTTTCTTGTGTCGAGGGAACATTTACACTATCCAATCTTTTGGTCATAGTTCCGGTGCTCTCATCAGCAGCTAAAATTCCTTTACCTTTATCTAGAATTGAAATTGCAATATTATTTAATTCTGACATATTAATTTAAAGCTTTTATACCAGGAAGTTCTTTTCCTTCAAGGTATTCTAAAAATGCTCCACCAGCAGTTGAAACAAAGTTAAAATTTTTAATAGCATTCATTTGATTTATTAAAGCTACAGTATCACCTCCTCCCACAACAGAATAAATTGATCTTTCTTTATTTTTTTTAATAATTGCTTTTGCTATTTCGTAACTGCCATTTGCAAAATTTGGATTTTCAAAATAGCCTGCAGGACCATTCCATAAAACTGTTTTACTTATTTTAATAATATTTTTGATTTCATTTACTGTATCGGGTCCAATGTCTAATATTAATTCATCATTTTCTATTTTATCTAGTTTTTTAACTTGTGATTTATCATCAACATTTTTTCCTACCATAACATCTTTAGGGTAAATAATATTGCATGAATGATATTTAGAAGTTTCAAAAATTTCTTTAATTATCTTTTCACAATTTTCCTCTTTAATTGATTTACCAATATGATTACCTTTAAAATTAAGAATATTATTTGCCATTCCTCCAACAATTATGATGTTATCGAATTTAGGTATTAAATTTTTAATTACTCCTATTTTTGTAGAAATTTTTGACCCACCAATAATACAAGTAATTGGTTTTTTAATTTCAGTTGTAACTTTTTTTAAGGCATTAATTTCTGTTTCTAATTGCAATCCAGCAAAAGATGGGAGAAACTCAGTGATTTTACTTATAGTTGAGTGGGCTCTGTGAGAGCAAGAAAAAGCATCATTAACAAATAAATCACCAAGAGAAGCCAAATGTTTTGCCAGAAAAATATCATTTTCTTCCTCTTCTTTATAGAATCTAATATTTTCTAAAAAAACTATTTGATCTTCAGAATTTTTGAATAAGTCATCTTTTTTTAATTCAAAAATATTATCATTTATTATTCTTATTTTTTTGTTAATTTTTTTTCCTAAATTTTTACAAATTGGTTTAAGAGATAAATCATTATTTACTTTTCCATTAGGACGTCCTATGTGAGAAATTATTACTATTAGAGCATTGTTATTTATTAAAAATTTTATTACTGGTAAGATTTTATCAATTCGTGTTTCATCTGTAATTATTCCATTTTTTAATGGAACATTTAAATCTAATCTTAATAAAACAATTTTTTTATTGAGATTTTCTTGATCTTTAATATTGTTCATTAAGAAATTTTGTGAAGATATTCTGCGATATCACACATTCTATTTGAAAAACCCCACTCGTTATCATACCAAGCAGAAATTTTACCCATATTTTTACCAACGACATTAGTTAAGCTTGCATCAATGATTGACGATGATGAATTATGATTAAAATCAACAGAAACAAGCTTTTCATTGGTGATTTCGATAATCTTGTTTTTTTTTGCAAATTTTTGAAATGCTGAATTGATTTTTTCAATACTTAAATCTTTTTTTGTACAAAAAACAAGCTCAACTAAAGAAACATTCGGAGTGGGTACTCTCATTGCGATACCTTCCAACTTTCCTTTAAGGGAGGGAATGATTTCACCAATTGCTTTAGACGCACCAGTTGACGTTGGTACTATAGATTGACTTGCTGATCGAGCTCTTCTTGGATCTTTATGAGAATTATCTAAAATTCTTTGATCACTTGTAAAAGCATGAATTGTTGTCATAAAACCTTTTTCAATTTTAAAATTTTCATTCAAAATATGGGCTACAGGTGCCAGACAATTTGTAGTACATGATGCGGCAGAAATAATATTATCTTCCTTATTTAATTCAGACTCATTAACACCAAATACAATAGTTTTGTCTGCATTTTTGCACGGAGCTGAGACTATAACTTTTTTTGCTCCATTATTGAGATGAGGTAATAATTTATCTTTAGAATTAAATTTACCAGTGCATTCAAAAACGTAATCAACATCATATTTTTTCCAATTAATATTATTTAAATTAGTCTCTTGGCTGAAAGTAATTTTATTTTTATTAATAATAAGATGTTTTTCATCAAAATCTATTTCGGCATCTAATTTTCCATGAATTGAGTCATATTTTAATAGTGTTGAACAAGTTTCAGAATTTGTTCTATTATTAATATGTTTTATTATTAAATTCTTATTATTGCTTTCAATAATAGACCGAACTATCATTCTTCCTATTCTTCCCATTCCATTTATACCGATTTTTATTTTCATAATTTTTTTTTAATATTATTAGCTATATTTTCTAAGCTTAATCCAAAGTGATTATATATCATTTTATATGGAGCACTTTTTCCATAATCATTTATTCCAAAATTTATTCCATTTTTACCAGTGTATTTTTTCCAATAATCTGTTTCAGAGGCTTCTATAGAAACAACAAGATTTGTTTCATCTAAAATTTTACTTTTATAGCTTTCACTCTGTTGATCAAATAATTCATGACATGGCATTGATATTATTTTGGAATAAATACCATCTGTGGCTAATTTATGACCAACATCACATGCCAAACTAGTTTCAGACCCAGTCGCTATAATTGTAACACTTATGTTATCTCCAGTTCTCAAAATTTCGTAAGCACCGGCAGAGGACATATTTTTGATAGAACTTTTTTTTCTGACAGGCTTAATTCCTTGTCTAGTCAAAGCAATAACACTTGGTGAATTTTTACTTTCAAGTGCTAATTGCCAACATTCAAAAGTTTCAATAAGATCTGATGGTCTAAAAACATTTAAATTTGGAATTGATCTTAAACTTGCCAAATGTTCAATAGGTTGGTGAGTTGGACCATCTTCACCAAGTCCAATAGAGTCATGTGTAAATACGTAAATTATTTTTTGTTTCATCATAGCTGCAAGCCTTATAGAAGGTTTACAGTAATCACTAAAAATTAAAAAAGTTCCACCATAAGGTATTAGGTCACTATGAAGTGATATTCCGTTCATAATTCCACACATTGCATGCTCTCTTACTCCATAATGAATATAATTTCCTGAAAAATCATTATGTTTTATAATTTTATGATTTTTAGTTTTTGTATTATTTGATCCAGCTAAGTCAGCTGATCCACCTATTAAACTTGGAAGTTTTGAAACTATTTCTAAAAATTTTTCTGATGATTTTCTTGTAGCTATTGGCTCTAAAGTTTTTATATAATCTTCTTTTGTTTTTTCTATTGCTTTATTGATGGCACCTTTTGAAATTTTATAGCTTTCTAACCAACCTAATTTAGACGAAATTTTATTGTAATTTTTTTCTTCCTTTTTTGCTTTGTTCGAAGCTTTAGTGCCAATTAATCTCCACTTATCAATTAAATTTTTTGGTATTTCGAAAGGATTATGTTTCCAACGTAATTTTTTTCTAACTAATTTTATCTCTTCCTCACCTAATGGACTTCCATGCGATGATTCTTTGCCACCTTTGTTTGGAGATCCAAAACCAATAGTTGTTTTACAGGAGATCGCTACAGGTTTTTTTGATTTTTGCGCTTTTTTAAGAGCTTTTGATATTTCTTTAAAATTATGACCATTAACTTTGAGATAGTCCCAACCATAACTTTTGAATCTTTTTTCATGATCATCTGAGACAGCTAAGCTTGTAGGACCGTCAATCGAAATAGAATTGTTATCAAAAAGTAAAATTAGATTTTTTAGCTTAAGATGACCTGCTAGACTTAGAGCTTCATGACTTACTCCCTCCATCAAACACCCATCACCAGCTAATACATAAGTTTTGTGGTTGATAATTTTTTTCCCTAATTTTTTTTTTAAAATTTCTTCTGATATTGCTAGTCCAACCGCATTAGATATCCCTTGTCCTAATGGTCCAGTAGTGGTTTCAATACCAGTATTAGGATGATATTCAGGATGACCAGCGCAAATAGAATCTAATTGTCTAAAATTTTTTATATCATCTAAAGAAATACTTTTATAGCCAGTTAAATAAAGTAGCGAATAAAGAAGCATTGACCCATGACCGGCAGACAGAATAAATCTGTCTCTATTTATCCAGTTTGGATTCTTTGGATTAAAATTTAAAAAATCTTTAAAAAGTACAGTTGTAACATCTGCCATGCCCATAGGCATCCCAGGATGCCCAGAGTTTGCTTTTTGTACAGCGTCAATTGATAAAAATCTTATACAATTAGCCAATTCTAAATATTGTTTACTCAAAAAATTATCCTGTCTAGACTAAGAAGATTCAATTTAATAATATAATTATATATATATGAAATCTGTGATCGAAAAAGAAAAAAAACTAAGTTTAGCGTTAACAAAATTAAAAAACTTAAATTTAAAAAAACTAGATGTTAAAAAAGATATAGACAATTTAAGTGAACAAAAAAATCAATTAGAAATTGAAAAACAAGAATTAGAAGAAAAATATAAAAGTCTTAGAGATGATTACGATAATTTAAGTAAAAAGTTGGATGAATTTCAAAATCAGGAAGAAATAGAGCAAAAAAAACAATTAGAATTTTCTGAAAAAATAGATGAATTAAATCAAGAAACAGATACTTTATTAGATGAAATAGATAAATGGCAAACGTAAGTATAAAATTTAATGGAAAAGAATTTTTATTGTCTTGTGAAGATGGGCAAGAGGAACATTTGGAAGAATTATTAATTCAAATAAATCAAAAATTTAATACCTTAAAAAATGATCTAGGTAATTTAGGAGAAAATAAGCTTTTATTGATAACTGCTGTTAAAGTAATGGATGAATATTACGAAACTAAAAAGAAAGTAGATCAAAAAAAAGAGGAGTTAAAAAATCTTTCTAATAAATTTAAAGAATTAAAAACTTTAATTTATGAATATAGAGATAAAAAAGAAAAAGAAATTAATGATCTTAATACAAATCATCATAAGTTAAAGAATGAAATTGAAATTAATCAAAAAAATTATGAAAAACTAATTGATGAAGCAGCTACTGAAATTTCAAACTTTGTTGAAAAGGCAAACTTAGAAAACTTATCCTAATAAATTTTTGTGAAAAAATCCCAATTAAGAAATAAAATACTCAAAACTAGAAAATTGAAAAGAAATACAAACTTGAAGATAAATCCAAAAAAAGTTTTAAACATTATAAAAAAAAACAAATTTAAGTCTAAAATTATAGGCGGATACTATCCATTTAATAATGAAATAGATTGTTTAGAAATATTAAAGATATTAAAAAAAAAGAATTATTTAATTTCATTACCAAAGATAAGCAAAAAAAACAAAATGAATTTTTTTACTTGGTCATATCAAGAACCTCTCAAAATAAATATATTTGGTATACCTGAGCCTCAATCAAGTAAAGTCGTTACACCAGATATTTTTTTAGTTCCTTTAGTCGCATTTGATCGCCATTTAAATAGATTGGGTTATGGTGGGGGGTATTATGATAGATATCTCAAAAAAGTCCTTAAGAAAAAGAAAATTATTTTGATTGGTTTTGGCTATTCATTTCAAGAAGTATATGAATTACCAATAAATAACCATGATATTAAACTTAATTATATAATTACAGAAAAGAAAATTATCTCATGAGATTATTGTTTTTAGGTGATGTTGTTGGTGTTTCTGGATGTAATAAAATTATAAAAAATCTAAAGAATGAAATAAAAAAAAATGACATAGACTTTGTAATAGTTAATGGTGAGAATGCAGATAAAGCTGGAGTTGGATTAACGAAAGAGATTTGTAATGATTTTTTTAACTGTGGTGTAAATGTTATTACTACTGGTAATCATGTTTGGGATCAAAAAGAAATAATGAATTTTATTGATAAAGAAAAAAGATTATTAAGGCCAAAAAATTTATTTGGTCCCACCCCAGGTAAAGGTTTTGAGATTTTCAAAATTTCTAAAGATATTAAAGTAGGAGTATTAAACTTAATGGGAAATGTTTTTATGAAAAAATGTGAGGATGTATTTTCTGTTTCAGAAAAATTTTTAAAAGAAAATAAAATAAAGAGAGATTATGATTTTCTTGTTGTAGATTTTCATGGAGAGATTACAAGTGAAAAAAATGCAATTGGTTACTTATTTGATGGATCGGCAACATTAGTTGTTGGTACCCATACACATATACCAACTAATGATGCTAGAATTTTAAGAAAGGGAACTGCATACCAAACAGATGCAGGTATGTGTGGAGATTACGACTCAGTAATTGGTATGAATATAGAAAATTCATTAAATAAATTTATGAAAAAAGACTCCAAAAAACATTTCCCAGCTGAAGGTGAAGCAACCCTAAGTGGCGTAATTGTCGAATGTAATTTGAGTACTGGTTTAGCAAATAAAATTCAAAGCTATATTTTTGGGGATCAGTTAAAGAAAATATCTTAAATTATGGCAGGACATTCACATTGGGCAGGTATTAAACACAAAAAAGGTAAGGCTGATAAACAAAGGTCTAAAATATTTTCAAAATTATCAAAAGAAATAACAATAGCTGCCAAACTAGGGGATAAAGATCCATCAATGAATCCAAGATTGAGATCGGCAATTCAAGCGGCAAGATCAGCTAATATGCCAAAAGACAACATAGAAAGAGCAATAGATAAATCATCAGTTAATACAGGGGCAAATTTTGAAAGTTTAAGGTATGAGGGTTTCGGTCCTAATAAAGTTGCCGTCATTGTTGAAACTTTGACAGATAATAAAAATAGAACTGCATCAAGAATTAGAACTATTTTTCAAAAAGCTGGAGGAAGTTTAGGCACTCAAGGTTCTGCATCACATAATTTTAATCAATTAGGTATAATTAAAATTGATAAAAAAGAAATTACTGATGAAAAAATTTTTGAATTAGCTATTGAATCAGGAGCAAATGAGTGTATCTCGGAGCAAAATATTCATGAAATCCATTGTCCTTCAAATGATATATATAATGTAAAAAAAAAACTCGAAAAAGAAATAGAAAATTTTATATCTACTGATATTGAATGGATTCCTTTGAATAAGATTAATATTAGTAAACAAGATCAAGAGAATGTTATTGAATTTTTTGAAGCCTTAGATGAAGATGATGATGTACAAAATTTTTATTCAAATGCAAATTTTACTTAATAAACTATGTTAGTAATTGGAATAGACCCTGGTATTTCTGGATCAATCTGTTTTTTAAATGATGGAAAAATTTTAGATGTTATAGAAATGCCTACTATGACAGATGGAAAAAAAAATAAAAAACAAGTAAATGGTTCACAAATTTTTAATGAGATTTCGAAAAGGATAAATAATATTGATGTTAAAGAGGTGAGAGTTGTAATAGAGCAAGTTTCAGCAATGCCTGGTCAAGGCGTAACAAGTATGTTCAATTTCGGCCAAACATTTGGAATTTTGAAAGGTATTTGTTCAGCTATGCAGTTATCAATGTATTTTGTTAGACCAGCAAAATGGAAAAAATACTTCAATTTAATAAATTCTGAAAAGGATGCCAGCAGGACTAGAGTAATTGAAATTTTTCCTTATATTTCGTCTCAATTATCCAAAAAAAAAGATTCAAATAAAGCAGATGCAATATTAATTGCTAGTTTTTATTACGAAACTTATAAATCAGCAGATGTTTAATCTCTAAAAAAGTCAAATTCATGACACAATTAAGTGTGAGAAGGCATTATGGAAGCTGATATTTCATCACAGGCAGTTGGATTGGCATCAAGTGCAGATTTTTCTTTACTGAATTTATTTATTCGAGCCGATATAATTGTTAAATCTGTGATTGTTTTGCTTATCGCGTGTTCAATTTACTCTTGGGCAGTAATAATAGATAAATTTAGATTATTTAAAAAGATAAATCAAACAACTGAGGAATTTGAGACAAAATTTTGGAACTCAAAATCTGCAGAGTCATTTTATAATAACTTACCAGCAAATATTGAAGATCCAATGGCATTAGTATTTAAAGATGCGATGCAGAATTTATTAAAAAAAAGATCAAAAACAGATCTTCATGAAAGAATGACAACAATGTTGGAAACTGGAATTGAAAAACAAATGTCTAAAATAAGCAAAGGTTACACCTTTTTGGCAACTGTAGGTTCTACAGCTCCTTTCATAGGTTTATTTGGAACAGTTTGGGGAATTATGAATTCATTTCAATCTATAGCAATTTCAAGAAATACTAGTTTAGCAATTGTTGCCCCTGGAATAGCAGAAGCATTATTTGCAACTGCATTAGGTCTGTTGGCTGCAATACCTGCAGTTATTGCTTATAATAAATTTAATAATGACTCTATTTTATATTCTCGAAAATTGGAAAATTTTTCAAAAAGATTTTTAACTATAATTTAAAATGGCTTTCAAATTTAATCGTTCTTCAAAGGAACCAATGAGTGAAATTAATGTTACTCCTTTTGTTGATGTAATGTTAGTTTTGTTGATAATTTTTATGGTTACTGCTCCTTTATTAACAGTCGGAGTCCAAGTTGATCTACCTGAAAGTTCAGCAGACTCTTTGCCTGAAGAACAGGAGCCATTGACTTTATCTATAAATTCTAAAGGAGAAATTTTTATTCAAGAGTCTAAAGTTGAATATGAAAAAATTATTGCAAAGGTTTTAGCAGTTTCTAAAAATAGAACTGATACAAGAATTTATGTAAGGGGAGATAAAACAATAAATTATGGAAGAGTCTTGGAAATTATGGGTCTTTTATCAGGATCTGGATTTACAAAAGTTGCTTTGATTTCGGAACCTTATAAAGAAAGGTAATTAACATTGTGAATAGAAGTATTATAATATCTTCTGTTTTTCATGTATTTATAATTTTTATAACAGCTATGAGTCTACCTTTTCTCTCAAAAAAACCTATCGATCTTCCTCCCATCGTTTCAATTGAGTTGATTCAAAT
>CACDMG010000002.1 GCA_902553845.1 uncultured Pelagibacteraceae bacterium | reverse complement strand
GGGTAGACTTGAATTATTTGCTATATTAGTATTATTTCTACCTTCTTTTTGGAAGAATTAATAATGATTGAAATAAAAAAACAATCTCTTTCAGAAACATTCTCAATTTATTTTGATAAGAGAATGCTGAGAATTTTATTATTAGGTGCTATTTCTGGTTTTCCATGGGTCTTGATTGGAAGTAGTCTTAGCTTATGGCTTAAAGAAGATGGATTAAGTAGATCTACAATAGGATGGGCTGGTCTAATTTTTGGAGTTTATGCATTTAATTATTTATGGGCTCCATTAGTGGATAGAATAAAGATACCTTTTTTAACAAAAAAAATTGGTCATAGAAGAGGTTGGATTGTTTTAATGCAATTTATTATTTTATTATCACTTTTTCTATGGAGTATTATTAATCCGACAGAAAATCTAGCTTTGGTAATTTCCGTTGGTCTTATCATAGCAATAGCCTCCGCTACTCAAGATATAACTGTTGACGCTCTTAGAATTGAACAGATAGGCGAAAATGAAGGAAGATCAATGGCAGCTGGTGCTGCAATGGCTGTTGTTGGCTGGTGGTCAGGATATAAGTTAGGTGGTGTATTATCTTTATTTTCTGCAGAAATTTTACAGAATGCAGGTTTTAATAATTATTGGCAATTAACATTCTTAATTTTAGGAGTCCTCATAATACTAATGAATATTGGTTTAATGTTTATTAATGAAACTGATAATTCTGAAAGATATATAAAACAAAAAGAAAATGATAAGTTAATTTTAAGTAAAATAGGAAAAGTTAATGTTATTACTAAATTACTCAGCTGGATAAGTAGTACTATCAGCGGTCCAATTATCAGTTTCTTTAAAAAAAATGGTTTTTCTATAGCTATAGCAATTTTGGGATTTGTATTTTTATTCAAAGTTGGTGAGGCTTTCCTTGGTAGAATGTCCATTATTTTTTATAAAGAAATAGGATTTAGTAAGTCGGATATTGCTATTTATTCAAAAACTTTGGGCTGGATCACAACAGTTATATTTACACTTTTAGGTGGATTGTTTGTTATAAGATCTGGAGTACTTAAAGCGATGTTTCTAGCAGGAATTATTATGGCAAGTACAAATCTTTTATTTAGTGTACTTGCATGGAGTGAAAAATCTGAGCTTTTATTTGCTATAGCAGTTATTTTTGATGATATTGCTGCTGCGTTTGCAACTGTAGCATTTGTTGCTTTTATTTCTCTACTAGTTGATAGAGCTTATACAGCTACTCAATATGCCCTTTTAGCATCAATAGGAACTGCTGGAAGGACTACTCTGGCATCATCCTCAGGTGCTCTTGTAGACTGGTTAAACGGTGATTGGGGTATATTTTTTATTTTAACAGCTTTAATGGTAATTCCATCTTTAATTATTTTGTGGACTATAAAAAATAAACTTTTGCTAAGTGAAAAATAATTTTTTTAAAGAGCCTATAGCTAATATAAATTCGAAACCCTCTTCAAATTCTGAGGTTACTTCACAAATTTTATATGGTGAAAAATTTAAAATTTTATCAACAAAAAAGGACTGGTTAAAAATAAAAACAAGCTACGATAATTATATAGGATATATTAAGAAACAAAAGTTTTTTAAAAAATTCATACCTACAAATAAAATTTGTAAATTAAAATCTAAAATATTCAAAAAAAAAAATAATAAATTTTTACCAACAAATAAATTTCTCTATTTTGGATCAGGAATTTCAATAAGAAATAGAAAAAACGTTTTTGTTGAGTTTGATAAAAATAAATGGATTAAAAAAGGTGACTTAAAAGACATCAGCCATAATGAAAAAAATTTCATTAAAATTTTTAAATTATTTTTAAATACAAAATATTTGTGGGGTGGAAAAACTTCAGATGGAATTGATTGTTCAGCTTTAATTCAAATTTTTTTCTTCTATAATCGAGCTTTTTTCCCAAGAGATACAAAGGATCAAATAAAATTTTGTAAAAAGAAAAATAAAAAGAAATTTTCAAAAGGTGATATAATTTTTTGGAAAGGACATGTTGGTATTTGTATCAACAAGACAAAATTAATCCATGCTTATGGGCCAAAAAAAAAAGTATTAATTATGCCCACAATCTCTTCTTTAAAAACAATTTATAAGACTGCAAACTTAAAAGTAAAAAAAATAAGTAATATAGAAAAAATTTAACTTCTTCCAAAATCTGGCTTATTTATATCATGTTTTAATTTGATAATTTTAGATCTAACTTTTTTGGTTTGAATTAACTTTTTGAGAATTGAATTGTTATTTTTTAATTTAATATCTTTTTTAAAACTATTTAAATTCTTAATAAATATATCTATTGCTTTTGAAACATTTATTTTATTATCAAAAAAAATATCTCTCCACATTATTTCATTTGATGCTGCTATTCTTGAAAAATCTCTTAATCCACCTGCACTAAATTTAATTAAATCATATTTTTGTTTTTTTTCAAAATCTTGAGCTGATTTAACTAAATTATAAGCAATTAAATGTGGTAAATGACTTGTAATTGAAAAAATTTTATCATGTTTTTTTGAGTCCATAATAACTATTTTAGACCCTACTTTTTTCCAAAATGAACTTATAAATTTTAGACATCTTAAATTAGTTTTTTTATCTTTAATCAAAATACACCACTTATCCTCGAACATATTAACCTTACCATACTCTGGCCCACTTACTTCTGACCCAGTGATTGGATGACTTTGAATCCATTGTATGTCTTTCCTTAAAAATTTTTTAATAATTTTAGATGTCTCAACTTTTGAAGATCCAATATCTGTAATCAATGTCCTAGATGAAATAAAGTTATTAATTTTTAAAATAAGTTTTTTATATTCACTCAATGGCGTGCAAATAATAATTAGATCTGAATTAACTACACCATCTTTAAATGTTTTAACAATTTTTATAGGTAGTCTTAATTTCTTTATTTTAGAAATATTTGATTGTGATTTTTCATAAACAAATATTTTTTTTGCTATTTTTTTTTTTGACATTTTTCTTACTAAAGAAGAACCTAACAATCCACAACCTATAACCAGAACCTTTTTCATTTTTTAAATATACTTTCTGTCGCTTTCATAAATTTTAAATTTTCTTTTTTAGATCCAATCGTTAATCGCAAACTATTTTTAATTTTATAACCATCATCTGTGGATCTTAATATAATTCCTTTCATTTTTAATTTTTTATAAAAATATTTAGAACTAAATTTACATTTAGCAAAGTCTAATAACAAGAAATTAGCAGAAACCTTGTTTGAACTAATGCCATATTTATTTAAAAAATTTTTCAGCTTTGTTGCATAAAAAATATTATGTTTAATTGAACGAGATATAAAATTAGAGTCTTTAAGAGATACAACAGCTGCCTTTTGTGCAACCTCATTTACATTAAACGGTGGTTTTATAATATTAAGAGCATCAATGATTTTCTTAGATCCATAACCCCATCCAACTCTTAAAGCTGATAAACCGTAAATTTTTGAAAATGTCCTCAATAGGAAAACATTTTGTTTTTTTTTAAATAAATCTAAACCAGATTTGTAATCTTCATTCTTCATATATTCTGAATAAGCATCATCTACTACAAGCAAAATATTTTCTCTGAGTTTTTTTCTTAATTTTATTAATTCTAACTTTGTTAAATATGTTCCAGTTGGATTATTTGGATTTGCCAAAAAAACAATTTTTGTTTTTTTTGTAACCTTTTTTATTATTTCTGATATAGATACTTTAAATTTTTTTTCTTTTGCAAAAATAACTTTTGCACCAACTATTTTTGCGTAAATTCTGTACATCAAAAAACTAAATTGCGGGACAATCACCTCGTCTCTAGGACTTAAAAAAAGCTGACATAACATTTGAATAATTTCATCTGATCCTGCTCCACAAATTATTTTGTTTTTGTCACATTTGAATTTTTTTGCAATTTGATTTCTTAATACTTTTGACTTTCCATCTGGATACCTAAAAAAATTTAAATTTTTGCCAGATAAAACTTTCTTAACTTTTGGGCTCATACCTAAAGCAGATTCATTCGCAGAAAGTTTAATAATTTTTTTAAATTTCTTGATACTAGATCTGCCAGGTTTGTAGGCCTCTATACCAAATTTTTTGAATCTCACAGTGCTCATCTTTTTATTTTTAAGATCTTTATAAATAAAATATCAATTTTTTATATAGTTTAAGTGTAAATATTTAAAAAATTGACATACTAAATAACTTCTTGTACAAAATTTATGCGCTGATTTACCTGAATTGCGAGCGCTTTAAAAAAACAGCTAAAAAAGTTTTTTTTCTCACAATTCAAATTTCAGCCTAAATTATGAACGTTAAAAATAGTATTAAAAAGATAATTATTAAAAAACCACTTAAACTAGATTGTGGTCAAACCATAGATAATTTTCCATTAGCATATGAAACTTATGGTGAACTTAATGAGAATAAAGATAATGCAATTTTAATTTTTCATGCTTTAACAGGAGATCAATTTGTAACTGGTATTAATCCAATTACAAAAAAAGATGGATGGTGGGCCTATGCCGTTGGTCCAAATAAATCTATTGATACAAATAAATATTTTGTAATTTGCGCCAATGTAATTGGTGGATGTATGGGATCTTTTGGGCCTAGTCATGAGAACCCCCAAACAAAAAAAATATATGGCACAGACTTTCCAGTTATAACAATTAATGACATGGTCAATGCTCAAATAAATTTATTAGACTTTTTTGGCATTGATAAACTTTTTTCAGTCGTTGGAGGGTCAATGGGTGGTATGCAAGTTTTACAATTTGTGAGTAATTTTCCCAACAAAGCTAAAACTGCAATACCAATTGCTTGTACATCTAGTCACTCAGCACAGAATATTGCGTTTAATGAATTGGGTAGACAAGCGATTGCAGCAGATCACAATTGGTTAGACGGAGATTACATTACAAAAAGCACTTTACCAGATAAAGGATTGGCTGTAGCTCGAATGGCTGCACATATTACTTATTTATCAAAAAAAGGACTTCAAGAAAAATTTGGAAGAAAATTACAAGAGAGAGATGATCTCAAATTTGGTTTTGATGCAGACTTTCAAATTGAAAGTTATTTAAGGTATCAAGGCTCAGTATTTGTAGATCGATTTGATGCTAACAGCTACCTCTATATTACAAGAGCAATGGATTACTTTGATTTAGTAAAACAATTTAATGGAAATTTATCTAATGCCTTTAAAAATTCAAAAACTAAATTTTTTATTATATCTTTTACTTCTGATTGGCTTTACCCAACCCAAGAAAATAAAGAGATTGTTATTGCTCTAAATGCTATTGGTGCAAATGTAGGTTTCGTAGAAATAGAGTCTGATAAAGGACATGATTCTTTTTTATTAGATGTTCCAGATTTTTTAAAAGCCCTTAAAAATTTTTTAGATAAATCTTTCATGGAAAAATTATGATGAAAACTGAATATAAAATTATTTCTGATATAATAGAAAAAAATTCAAGAGTATTAGATGTCGGATGCGATGACGGGACTTTAATGGAATTTTTGAAAGTTAATAAAAATACAAATATTAGAGGGATTGAAATTTCCAAAGAAAAAGTTCAAATCTGTATTGCAAAAGGATTAACTGTTATTGAGGGCAATGCAGAATTTGATTTAAAACAATTTCCAAATAATTCATTTGATTACGTTGTACTTGGACAAACTTTACAAGCTTTTGTAAATCCAGAAATTGTTATAAAGGAACTTTTAAGAGTTGGCAAAAAAGCTATTGTAACTATTCCTAATTTTGGACATTGGAAAGTAAGATTAAATTTATTAATGAGAGGTACAATGCCTATTACAAGTTCACTACCTCATGATTGGTACAATACACCTAATATCCATATGTGCACAATTAAGGATTTTGTAAAATTTTCCAAAATTATTGGTTTCAAGATTTTCAAATCTTTAGCTTTAAAAAATAAAAATATATCTAATATCAATAACTCTAATTTATTCTTTAAGAATTTGTTTGGAGAACTTGGGATATTTTTAATCGAGAAATAAATGAGAGTTGAAATTATTAAATGTCTACAAGATAATTTTAGTTATTTGATAATTGATGAAAAAACCATGATAGCATGTGTCGTTGATCCCAGTGAAGCAACACCTATAATCAAATTCCTTGAGAATAAAAAAATAAATCTCAAATATATTCTCAATACGCATCATCATTACGATCATGTTGGTGGAAATACTGAATTAAAAAAAAAATATAATTGTTGTGTAATAGGTTTCAAAGGAGATAAGGACCGTATTCCAGAAATTGATATTCTTATAGAAGATGATCAAATATGGAAAAAGGATAATTTTGAAGCAAAAATTTATCATATACCAGGTCATACTACAGGGCATATTGCTTTTCATTTTTTTAAAGAAAAAAAAATTTTTACAGGTGATACCTTATTTTCTCTCGGGTGTGGTAGATTATTTGAAGGTACATATGAACAAATGTTTAACTCTTTAAATAAAATCAAACAACTTCCTAAAGATACTGAAATTTATTGTGGTCATGAATATACATTACAAAATTCAAATTTTTGTGTAGCAAATGATCCTGAAAATTTTAAGTTAAAAGAAAAAATTATAAAAATTAAAAATAATCTTAAAAAAAATTTACCAACAATTCCAAGTACCTTACAAGATGAACTTGAATGCAATATATTTCTAAAGGCAAAAGATTTAAAGAGTTTTTCAAAACTCAGGGATTTAAAGGATAATTTTTAGCTTATATAGCTTGACTATAGTTTAGCTAAGACTATATTGCGTTAATTAAAAATTACATAATCTTTATGTCGTACGCAGTAATACAAACAGGTGGAAAACAATACAAAGTTAGATCGGGAGAAATCTTAAAAGTAGAAAAACTACCAAATACTAAACCTGATAGTGTAATAGAATTTAAAGAAATTCTTGCCTATGGTGACGAAAAAGCAATAGAAGTTGGAGCTCCAACTGTACAAGGTGCTAAAGTTGAAGCAAATTTAATTCAGAATAGTAAAAATAGAACTATCCTAATTTTTAAAAAAAGAAGAAGACAAAATTCAAGACGAAAAAATGGACACAGACAAGAATATTCAATGATTAAAATTAACAAAATTTTTTCAAAAGATGGTAAAGTTTTATCTGAAGCTGAAAAAGTTTCTAAAAGTTCAAAAAAAGAAGTTTTAGAAAAAAAAACAAGTAAATAACTAGGAAAAAGTAATGGCAACAAAAAAAGCAGGTGGATCATCGAGAAACGGACGAGATAGTGCCGGACGAAGACTTGGAGTAAAAAAATATGGTGGTGAAACTGTAATTCCTGGAAATATAATTGTTAGACAAAGGGGTACAAAGATATTTCCTGGTGAAAACGTTGGAATGGGCAAGGATCACTCAATTTTTTCAGTTATAAAAGGCAAAGTAGTTTTTAAAAAAACTAAATCAGATAGAACTTTTGTTTCAGTAAAACCCAATTAATAGTACAACTAAAAATAAGGTTGTATTATGAAATTCTTAGATCAAGTAAAAATTTATATTAAAGCTGGAAATGGTGGAGACGGATCTCCAAGCTTTAGAAGAGAAAAATTTATTGAGTTTGGTGGACCTGACGGTGGTGACGGAGGAAAAGGTGGTTCAGTCATTTTAAAAGCAGAGCAAAACTTAAATACTTTGATTGATTATAGATATCAGCAACACCACAAAGCACAACGAGGAGAAAATGGTTCAGGTCAAAACCGTACAGGAAAAGGTGGCCAAGATTTAATTCTTAAAGTTCCTTTAGGAACACAGATATTTGAAGAAGATAATAAAACTTTGATATATGATTTTATAAAAATTGGTGAAGAATTTGTTGCAGCTAATGGCGGTAAGGGTGGGTTAGGAAATACAAGATTTAAAAGTTCAACTAATAGAGCTCCAAGAAAATATACCAAAGGAACTGTTGGTGAAGAATTTGTAATTTGGCTTCAATTAAAAACAATTGCCGATATTGGAATAATTGGTTTACCTAATGCTGGGAAATCAAGCTTATTAGCAGCAATAACAAATGCAAATCCAAAAATTGCAAACTATCAATTTACTACTTTAAATCCAAATTTAGGAGTTGCCAGTTATGATAATAAAGAAATAACTATTGCTGATATACCAGGTTTAATTGAAGGGGCACATGAAGGTACCGGACTTGGCACACAATTTTTGAAACATATAGAAAGATGTAAATCACTTTTACATTTAATAGACATTACTAATGAAGATTTATTAAAGTCTTATAATCAAGTCAAAAAAGAATTAAAAAATTATAGTTCTGAACTTATGAAAAAAAAGGAATTAATTGTTTTAAATAAGATAGATTTAGTTGATAAGGATATCATTAAAAAAAAAATAGAAGATTTTTCGAAAAATAAAGAATGTGAGATACTAACTCTATCCACATTAGAAAAAAAATCAGTATCTAATATTAAATCTAAATTAATTTCTTATGCATCTTAAAAATTCAAAAATTATTATCATTAAAATTGGATCTTCTCTGTTAGTTGACAAAAATAGAAAAATAAGGAGTAAATGGTTATCCAGTTTTGCAAAAGATATAAAAAAATTAAAATCTGATAATAAAAAGGTAGTAATAGTTAGTTCTGGCGCTATTGCTCTTGGATGTAAAAAAATGAATTATAATAAGTCCAATCTTAAACTTGATAAAAGTCAGGCTATAGCATCTATAGGTCAAATAGAACTTATGAATTTATTTTCACAAACTTTTTCTAAATATAAAATGAATATATCCCAAATTCTCTTAACATTAGATGATACTGAAGAAAGAAGGAGATCAATGAATGCAAAAAGAACATTCGAAAACTTATTTCAACTTAATTATATTCCAGTTGTTAATGAAAATGATACAATTGCAACTTCTGAGATAAAATATGGTGATAATGACAGACTCGCATCTCGTGTAGCTCAAATTACTAATGCAGATACACTAATTTTGTTATCCGATGTAGATGGTCTTTTTACAAAAAATCCAAAAAAATTTAAAGATGCAAAATTAATCAAAAAAATTTCAAATCTTAATAAAGATATTAAAGATATAAATATAAGAGGCACAACAGAATTTGGTAGCGGTGGAATGGATACAATAATTGAAGCGGCAAAGATTTGTAATTTAGCAGGGTGTAATATGATAATTGCAAATGGACTATATTTAAATCCAATAAATCAAATTGAAAAAAGAAATAATTGCACTTTGTTTATTTCAACAATACCAAAACTAGATGCAAGAAAAAAATGGATTATTAGCTCTATATCTCCAAAAGGTGAATTAACTATTGATGAAGGGGCTAAAAAAGCACTTAACAATGGAAAAAGTTTACTGGCTGCTGGTATCAAAAAAGTATCAGGTAATTTTAAAAAGGGAGATCATATAAAGATCTTAGATAATAAAAATAAAGAATTTGCTAGAGGTTTAAGTTCCTTTTCATCTTATGAAATTAATAAAATTTTAGGATGTCATTCTAATGAAATAAAAAAAATTCTTGGCTATATTTCAAAATCTGAAGTTGTCCATAAAGATGATATGGTAAAAATTTAATGAGAAAAAAATTAATTAATATTGGAAAAAAATCTAAGAAAGCTATTACTTTTAAGTTAAATTCAAAAAAAAAAAATAAAGTTTTAAAAGATTACTGTGATCTAATTAAAAAAAATGAAAAATTAATTATCAATCAAAATAAAAAAGATGTTAATAATGCAAAAAGAAGGAGGCTCAAAAAAAACCTCATTGATCGTCTTATTTTAGATGAAAAAAGAATTTTAAACATCATTAACTCAATTAAGTCGATTATAAAACTAAAGGATCCAACAAACATTGTTTTAGAAAAATGGAAAAGACCCAATGGTTTAAATATTTCAAAAATTTCTATTCCAATAGGAGTTATTGGTGTCATCTACGAAAGTAGACCTAATGTTACATCTGATGTTGCGTCCCTAAGTTTTAAATCAGGAAATGCGGTAATTTTAAAAGGTGGAAAAGAAGCTTTTAATTCAAATAAAATTTTATCAAAATTATTCAGAACATCTTTAAAAAAAAATAATATTGATGAAAACCTCGTTCAATTTATTGATAATAAAAATAGAAATGTTGTTGATTTTTTATTAACAAAAATGAGCAAATATATCGACGTGATAATTCCAAGAGGAGGAAAAAAATTAGTTAAAAAAGTTCAAAACTTATCTAATGTACCAATTATTGGTCACTTAGAAGGGATTTGTCATACTTTTATAGATAAAGATGCAAATCTCAAAATTGCAAAAAAAATTGTTTTTAATGCAAAATTAAGAAATACCGCAATCTGTGGTGCAACTGAAACAGTTTTAATTCATCAAAAAATTTTGAAACAATCCTGTAATTATATTTTAAAAAATTTAGAGGAAAATGGTTGTAAAATAATCGGAGACACAAAGGTTAGAAAATTTTATAAAGGAAAAATATTTAAAGCTACTAATAAAGACTGGTCAAAAGAATACTTATCGCCTACAGTCTCTGTCAAATCAGTAAGTGATTTAAAAGAGGCAATTAAACATATTAACGAATATGGTACGATGCACACAGACTCTATTATTACAAAAAATAAAGTGGCTGCAAAAAAATTTTTATCTAACGTGAATAGCTCTATTGCGATGCATAATACGTCAACCCAATTTGCTGATGGTGGTGAGTTTGGTTTTGGAGGAGAAGTTGGTATTTCAACTAATACACTTCCTCCAAGAGGCCCTGTTGGTTTAAATCAATTGGTCTCATATAAATATGAAATTTCAAGCAATGGCAAAATTAGGAAATAATTTAAAATCAAAAAATAAAATTGGAATACTAGGTGGATCTTTTGATCCAGCTCACAAAGGTCATCTAGCAATATCTAAGGAAGCTATAAAAAAGTATAAATTAAAAAAAATAGTTTGGGCAATAACCAAAAAAAATCCTTTGAAAAAAAAAAGTGAAACAAGTATTTCAGAAAGAATTAAAGGATGTAAAAAAATTATTAAATCAAATAATTCAATTAAAGTTAAATTTTATGAAGGAATTATCAAATCAAACAAAACAATAGATTTAATAAATTATTTTAAAAGGAATAATAAATCTGAGATATATTTTATAATGGGTGCTGATAATCTTATTAACTTTCATAAATGGCATAAATGGAAAATGATTCCAAAAAGATGTAATATGATTATCTTTGACCGTCATGGGTATAAAAAAAAATCATTAAATTCTTTATCATTTAAAAGATTAAAAGGTAAAAATTTCAAATTTATTGAATTTAATAAGGTCAATATTTCATCTTCTCAATTAAGAAAAATTTGATACAGTTAATATAATTAATGGATAAAATCTCAGATTTAAAACAAATCATTATTAAAACATTAGACATTAATAAAGCCATAGATATTGTAAGCATAGACTTGAAGGATAAAAGTTCCATGGCTGACTATATGATAATTGCAAGTGGAACATCCTCAAGACATATTCAAGCTTTATCTGAACAAGTATTAGAGAAATTAAAAGATAATGGAATTAAAAATTCAAAGATTGAGGGTAAAGATAGTACAGAATGGAAATTGGTAGATGGTATCGATTTAATCGTACATATATTTCATCCAGAAAAAAGAAAGTTTTATGAACTTGAAAAAATGTGGTCTGAGCTTATTCCAAAAGAAAAATTAATTATATGAAAAAAAAATTTATATTAATTCAGATTTTTGTTTTTATTTTTATTTTAAATAATAATGTTCATACGGCCGAAAATGAGATTTACAAAAAAATAGATATTTTTGGTGAGGTTCTTGAAAAAATAAATAAAGAATACGTCGATGAAATAAATCAATCAGAAAGTATGGACTCTGCAATAAATGGACTTCTTCAATCTTTAGATCCTTACTCAAGCTATATGTCGCCAGAAATCTTCAATGAAATGCAAACAGAGACAAGTGGTGAATTTGGAGGTTTAGGAATTGAAGTAACAATGGAGTCTGGAGTGGTAAAAGTTATATCTCCTATAGATGATACACCTGCTTCAAGAGCAGGAATTAAAGCGGGTGATTACATAGTAAAAATTGATGAAAACCAAGTTCAAGGAAGATCTTTGAGTGAGGCTGTGGATTTAATGAGAGGCCCAGTAGGATCAAGTATAGAACTGACTATTAGAAGACGAGGAGAAAAAAAAGCTCTTACTTTTAATATAATTAGAGAAATCATTGAAATTAAATCTGTTAAAGCTGATATTTTAGAAAAAAATATTGGATATTTAAGGTTAACTTCATTTAATGAAAACAGTAGCGATCAAATCGAAAAAGAAATAAAAAAACTAGAACAGAATAATGATCTTAAGGCTTATATACTTGATTTAAGAAACAATCCAGGTGGATTACTCTCACAAGCAATCAAAATATCAGATTTTTTTTTAAATAATGGCGAAATTGTATCGACAAAAAGTAGAAAACAATCTGAAAATAGAAAATGGTTTGCTAGAACTGGAGACTTAACAAATGGAAAAACTCTGATTGTTTTAATCAATTATGGCTCTGCATCTGCCTCGGAAATTGTTGCTGGAGCGCTAAAAGATCATAAAAGAGCTATTTTGTTAGGTGAAAATAGTTATGGTAAAGGTTCAGTACAATCAATAATTCCGTTAAAAAATAAAGGTGCGATAAGATTAACTGTAGCAAAATATTATCTACCTTCGGGTAAATCAATTTCTGAAGTTGGAGTTTCACCTGATATTCAAATTGATGAAGAAACAGATGACTTTAGAATAAATACTGAAACAGATAATCAATTAACTTACGCCATTAAATTACTGAATGGTTGAAATGCAAGAAAAATTTAAAAATTTACCATTAAGAAATGGTGTTGGTATTATTGTTTTGAATAAAGAAAATAAAGTTTTTGTTGCTAGAAGAATTGATAATCCTAAAAATTTTTGGCAAATGCCTCAGGGTGGTGTAGATGAAGGAGAGGATCTTTTGTCAGCAGCGTTTAGAGAGTTAGAAGAAGAAACTAGTATAAAAAATATTCAACTTATTAAAGAAATAGAGGGAACTACAATTTATGAACTTCCAGATAGTTTATTAGGAATAATTTGGAAAGGAAAATATAAAGGTCAAAAACAAAAATGGTTTCTAATGAGATATTTAGGTAAAGATGATGAAATAAATATCAAGACGAAAAAACCTGAATTTTTGGATTGGAAATGGATAGATTTAGACAAAATAACAGACGTAGTAGTTGATTTTAAGCTTGGTGTTTATAAAGAACTTAAAGAAAAAATAAGAAAAATTATTAATTAAGATTTTTAAGAACCTCGATTTTTTGATCAAATAAAAATTTAGATTGATCAGAAATATCAGACTTTCTCGACTCTTCCTCTGCAATCTGAATTAAATCTTGTATTTTTCCTTTTTCCATTTCTTTTAAATTTAAAATTGAGCTTGTTAAAACAGATAAGTTATTATCTTTAAATTCGACTATCCCATCTTCTACATAGAATTTTTCTTCCCCTGACTTTGAATGAATTGTAATTATTCCAGGTTTCAGGAAAGAAATTATAGAGATGTGATCCTTAAGTATTCCCATTTCTCCTTCAAAAGCAGGGACAATAACTTCTGTAACATCTTCTTTTGAAAGATAGGATTTTTCAGGATTAACTATTTCTAGTTTAAAATCTTCACTCATTAAGCAACATCTTTTTTCATTTTTTCTGCTTTTTCTATGGCTTCTTCAATTGTTCCAACCATATAAAATGCAGCCTCTGGGAGATGGTCATACTCTCCTTTACAAATAGCATCAAACCCTTTGATTGTTGACTCTAAATCAACAAGTTTCCCTGGTGAGCCAGTAAAAACTTCTGCTACAAAAAAAGGTTGTGACAAAAATCTTTGAATTTTTCTTGCTCTTGCAACAACTAATTTATCCTCTTCTGATAGTTCATCCATTCCTAAAATAGCAATAATATCTTGTAAAGATTTATAAGTTTGTAAAATTTTTTGAACTTCTCTAGCAACTCTATAATGTTCATCTCCAACTATTCTTGGATCTAAAATTCTTGATGTAGAGTCCAATGGGTCCACTGCAGGATAGATTCCTATTTCAGCTATTTGCCTCGAAAGGACTGTAGTTGCATCTAAATGCGCAAATGATGTAGCTGGAGCTGGATCGGTTAAATCATCTGCAGGAACATAAATTGCCTGCACAGAAGTTATAGATCCTTTATTAGTAGTTGTAATTCTTTCTTGTAAATTACCCATATCTGTAGCAAGAGTTGGTTGATAACCAACAGCAGAAGGAATTCTACCTAAAAGTGCCGACACTTCTGATCCAGCTTGAGTAAACCTAAAAATATTATCAACAAAGAAAAGTACATCTTGACCTTCTTGATCTCTAAAATATTCTGCAACTGTAAGTCCAGTAAGTGCAACTCTAGCTCTTGCTCCTGGAGGTTCATTCATCTGACCATAAACTAATGCAGCTTTTGATCCAGAACCTTCTTTTTTAATTACTCCAGACTCTATCATTTCATGATAAAGATCATTTCCTTCTCTAGTTCTTTCCCCAACACCAGCAAAAACAGAAAATCCTCCATGGGCCTTTGCAACATTGTTAATCAATTCCATAATTAAAACTGTCTTTCCAACTCCTGCGCCTCCGAATAATCCAATTTTTCCACCTTTTGCATATGGAGCCAACAAATCTATTACTTTTATACCTGTAACCAAAATTTCTGTTTCAGTTGATTGATCATTAAATTCAGGTGCAGGTCGATGGATAGGCCAACTTTCTTTAGTCTTTACATCACCTCTTTCATCAATTGGTTCTCCAACAACATTAATAATTCTTCCTAAAGTTTCTGGTCCGACCGGAACTTTTATAGGTGCTTTAGTATTTATTACTTCATCACCTCTTTTTAAACCTTCTGTAGCATCCATTGCAATAGTTCTTGCTGTAGACTCACCCAAATGTTGTGCAACTTCTAGAACTAATCTATTGTCACCATTTTTACACTCCAACGCTGTTAAAATTTCTGGAAGTTCTCCTTCGAACTTAACATCTACTACTGCTCCTATAACTTGTGTAATAATTCCCTTGCTCATAATTATAAACTCTCTGCTCCTGATATAATTTCTATTAATTCTTTTGTAATTGCCGCCTGACGGCTTCTATTATACTCAATAGTAAGCTTGTCAACCATTTCACCTGCGTTTCGGGTTGCATTATCCATTGCACTCATTCTTGCACCTTGTTCACTAGCTGAATTCTCTAACATTGCCCTAAATATTTGTGTTGAAATATTTTTAGGCAATAAATTAGTTAAAATTTCATCTTCATCAGGTTCAAATTCATAACTATTGCCTAGTTTATCATCTTCATTGCTATTTGTATTCAAAGGAATAATTTGTTGAGCTTGAGGTATTTGAGTTATCACATTTTTAAATTGATTATAAAAAATTGTACAAATATCAAATTCTTCTTTATCAAATTTTGAGATAATCATTTTTCCAACTTTTTCTGCATCGAAATAATTTGCATTTTTTGAATTCTTAAATGAAATATTCTCAATTATTTTATCTCCATATATTCTTTTTAATTGATCATTTCCTTTAGTGCCTACAGTAATAATCTTTAACTCTTTACCCTCTTGACTAATTTTAACAAAATAACTTTTTGCTTTTTTAATTATATTTGCATTAAAACCACCACATAATCCTCTATCTGAAGTTATAACAACACAAAGATGAATTTGCTCTTTTCCTGTACCAGATAATAGTCGAGGAGCATTATCTTTATCAGAGAGTCCACTAGATAAATTTAAAATAATATTATTCATCTTATCAGAATAAGGTCTCCCTTTTTCTGCGTTATCTTGTGCTCTTTTAAGTTTAGCTGCTGCAACCATTTTCATAGCTTTTGTAATTTTTTGTGTAGATTTTACACTTGTTATTCTTTTTTTTAAATCGTCTAAACTAGCCATATTTTTTTTATGATTTAAAGTTTTTCTTTAAATTAGAAATTACATCAATTAAATTTTTTTCTATTTCTTCCTCAAGTTTGCCAGAATTAATAATTGACTGAATTATCTCAGGCTTATCTGATTTACATCTTTCAATAATTTTATTTTCAAAATCTTCGACATCTTTAAGATCGATATCATCAAGATAACCTTTTACTCCACAAAATACTGAAATCACTTGTTCAGCAACTGTCATTGGAGTGTACTGCTTCTGTTTAAGGAGCTCTGTTAATTTAGATCCTCTATTCAAAAGCTGCTGCGTTGATGCATCTAAATCAGATCCAAATTGTGCAAAAGCTGCCATTTCTCTATATTGTGCCAATTCAAGCTTCATTGATCCAGACACTTTTTTCATTGCTTTAGTTTGAGCAGCTGAACCAACTCTTGAAACAGACAATCCAACGTTAATTGCTGGTCTGATACCTTGGTTAAATAGTTCTGTTTCTAAAAATATTTGTCCATCTGTTATTGAAATTACGTTTGTAGGAATATATGCTGAAACGTCACCACCTTGAGTCTCAATAATTGGAAGTGCTGTTAAAGATCCACCACCATGTTCATCACTTAATTTAGCTGCTCTCTCAAGTAATCTACTATGAAGATAAAAAACATCACCTGGATAGGCTTCTCTGCCTGGAGGTCTTCTAAGAATTAATGACATCTGTCTATATGCTACAGCTTGTTTTGATAAATCATCATAAATTATTAATGCATGCATTCCGTTGTCTCTAAAATATTCGCCCATGGCACAACCTGTATAAGGAGCTAAAAATTGTAACGGTGCGGAGTCAGATGCAGTAGCTGCAACAATAGTTGTATATTCCATTGCTCCAGCTTCTTCTAAGGTTTTTTGGATTTGTCTTACAGTAGACCTTTTTTGTCCTACAGCAACATAAATACAATAAAGCTTTTGCTTTTCATCACCAGACTCATTAATCTTTTTTTGGTTGATTATCGCATCAATTGCAACTGCTGTTTTTCCAGTTTGTCTATCACCAATAATTAATTCTCTTTGTCCTCTACCTATTGGAACAAGGCTATCAATAGATTTTAAACCTGTTTGCATTGGTTCACTAACAGATTGTCTTGGAATAATTCCAGGAGCTTTTACCTCTACTCTGCTTTTTTTAACACCTTTGTCCAATACTCCTTTGCCGTCAATAGGATTTCCTAGACCATCTACAACTCTTCCTAATAATTCTTTTCCGACTGGTGTATCAACAATGCTTCCAGTTCTTTTAACAACATCTCCTTCTTTTATATTTCTATCATCACCAAAAATTACAACTCCAACATTTTCACTTTCTAAATTTAAAGCCATACCTTTAGAACCATCAGAAAATTCAACCATTTCTCCGGCTTGAACATTATCTAGACCGTAAATTCTTGCTATTCCATCTCCTACTGATAAAACTTGTCCAACTTCAGAAATTTCAACTTTTTCTCCGAAATTTTTAATTTGTTCTTTTAAAATTTTTGTGACTTCTGAAGGATTGATTTCCATATTATGCCTCTATCATTCTAGTTTCTATTTGTTGTAATTTTTTTTTAATAGAAGTATCGATCATCGTACTTCCAACTTGCACTACTAATCCTCCAATTAAACTTTGATCATGATTATAATTTAATTTTATCTTAGATTTAAAATTATTTGATAAATCCTCTGTAATTTTTTTTATTTCATCCTGTGTCAATTCTTTCGCTGATTTAATCTCAGCTTTTAATTCACCCCTTTTTTCTGAACAAATTGCATTAAAACTTTTTAGAATTTGTTCTAAATAAAAAAATCTTCTTTTTGTGATTAAGAAACTCAAAAAATTTTTAAAAAGACTTTGCAATTTAAAATTTTCATATAATGAATTAATAACTTTTATTAAAACACTGCGATCTAAGGTTGGATCTTTGATTAGATTTTTAAAATCTTCACTATTATCGATTAAATCCAAAAATGAATTTGAATTTTCTTCAACTTGAGTAAGTAAATTTGATTCACTAGCTAACTCATATAAAGCTAAAGAATATCTATTAGCTGAAGTATCAGAAAATCCCTTGTTTTTACTCAACTTATTACCTCTAAAGTGTAAGTGATTAATTTTAAATTCACGCTTTAATTAACATATGACCTAATAGTCTTCAAGTAACACATTGACTAAATACTGTTTTTTTTGGGCTTTAATTGAAGCTTATTGGATCAACATCAACTGAAAGTTTTATTCCTGACAAAAATTTATATTTTTGAATTATGGATGCTAAAGAGTTCTGCAATTTTAAAGTTTTAGGGCCTCTTATAAGCAATCTCACACGATATTTTTTCTTTATTCGAAATATAGGTGCACTTACTGGACCTAAAATTTTGCCATTAATTTTATTTTCTAAAATAGTTTTAAATTTTGCTGCCTCTTTTTCTAATTTATTTTCATTTTCACCAGTTAATATTAAAGAAATAAATCTTTGAAAAGGAGGTAAATTATTTTTTTTTCTTATTTCTATTTCTTTATCTAAAAAAATTTCAGGGTTTTTATTTGTAATATCAGAAATTAATTTTGTATTAGAATTGTAAGTTTGAAAATAAACAGTTGAGGGTTGACCTGTTCTTCCTGCTCTACCAGAAAGTTGATGGTATAATTGTAAATTTTTTTCTGCACTTCTTAAATCATGACCTTGAGATAATAAATCAATATCTACAACAACAATACAATTCAAATTTGGAAAATGAAAACCTTTAGAAATTAATTGTGTTCCAACTAAAATATCAATTTCATTATTAATAATTTTTTCTAATTTTTCTTTTGAGCTTTTTTTATTCATTGTATCACTAGAAAAAATTTCTACTTTTTTCAACGGAAAATTTTTTTTTACCTCCTCTGAAATTCTCTCTACACCTGGCCCACTAAAAATAAAATCACAAGTCCCTTCTTTTTTACAATTTCTTTTAAGACAAGATTTAAATCCACAATAATGACATAATAAATTATTTTTATTTTTATGATAAACTAAATTTATTGAACAATTTGGACACGAAAAACTACTAAAACATTTTTTGCATAAAACGTTTGGTGAAAATCCTCTTCTATTCAAAAAAAATAATACTTGATCTTTTTTTTCAAGGTGAAAATTAACTTTTTGAATTATTTCTTTCGAAAGCCACGACTGTTTTTCTAATTTGATATTATTTAAATCTAATATTTCATAATTTGGTAAAGAAGCATTTTGATATCTTTTATTAAGTTTTGAAATCTTATATTTTTTTTTTTTAATATTTTCATAAGTTTCTATAGATGGCACTGCAGTTATTAAATTTACTGGTATATTTTCAAACGACCCTCTAGATATTGCCATATCTCTGGCATTATACATAATTCCCTCATCCTGTTTGTAAGATTGATCATGTTCTTCATCAACTATAATCAAGCCTAAATTTTTGAAGGGTAAAAACAAAGATGATCGTGCACCGATGACTACTTTAATTTTATCATTTATGACTCCACTCCATATAATTTCCTTATTTTTCTTTGTAACACCAGAATGCCAGATAGCTGGCTTAAAGCCAAAAAATTCAATAAATTTTTTTTCGAATTGATTAGTCAATCCGATCTCTGGCAGCATAATTAGACCTTGATAATTTTTTTTAAGAACATCTTTTAATGCTTCAAAATATACTATCGTTTTACCTGAGCCGGTAGTGCCTTGTAAAACATGAACATTGAAATTGTTGTTCGAAATATTTATCTCATTTAGACTTTTTTTTTGATCTTCATTTAATTCAAATGAATGACTCTGCACCTGAAATTTAAATTTTTGGTATAATTTTTCGTCAAGTTTATCTATAACTTTTCCTCTTAACAAAAGAAGCTTTAAAGTCATACCTTTTGGAATAATGTTATATTCAGCAAACCAGTTTAAAAAATTTAATGTATTTTTTTTTAGTTTAGGAATTTTTAATTTTCTGATTATTTTTTTTAGTTTAAAACTTTTACTATTTTTTTTTTCAAAATTATCCCATACAACTCCAATAATCTTGGCTTTACCAAAAGGTACTTCAACAAAATCTCCTATTTCTAATTTGAGATCGCTTTCATAAGTAAATGGGTGATTAAATATATTTGGTAAAAGAATCGGAAATTTCATATTTAGATAATAAGAGAAATTTTTAAGAGTGTATTGCTCTTTTATCGACAGATAATGCTGCTTCTTTCACCGCTTCTGAAAAAGTAGGATGTGCATGACATGTTCTAGCAATATCTTCGGAGCTAGCTCCAAACTCCATAGCAATACCTATTTCTGCAATTAATTCTCCAGCATGGGCTCCTATTAAATGTGCTCCTAAAACTTTATCACTTTTTTCATCAGCTAAGATTTTTACGAAACCCTCTGTATCATCTATAGCTTTTGCCCTCGAATTCGCCATAAATGAAAACTTGCCAATTTTATATTTAATATTTTTCTCTTTTAATTGCTCTTCAGTTTGTCCAATAGAGGCAACTTCCGGTGTTGTATAAATAACTCCAGGAATAGTATCGTAATTTACATGACCTGATTGACCCACAATATTTTCAGCAACAGCAATTCCTTCATCTTCTGCTTTGTGCGCAAGCATGGGTCCCTCTATAACATCTCCAATAGCGTAGATGTTATTTAAATTTGTTTGAAAATTTTTCTTAGTTTTAATTCTATTTTTTTTATCTAACTCAACACCAATCTTTTCAAGATTTAAACCATTTGTATTCGCTTTTCTTCCAACAGAAATTAGAACAATATCGCATTCGAAATCTTTATTAATACCATCTTTATCTTTAGTTGAGACTACAGCACCAGAATTATTTTTTTTAATTGTCTCCACTTTATGTTGCATATGAAAATGAATTCCCTGTTTTTTTAAAATTTTCATAAATTCGGTTGATATTTCTTTGTCCATACCGGGTGTTATATGATCCAGAAATTCTACTACATGAACTTCGGCACCTAGTCTTGACCAAACAGATCCCATTTCAAGTCCTATATATCCACCACCAACAACAACCATTTTTTTTGGTACTTGCTCTAGCTTTAAAGCACCAGTAGATGAAACTATAATTTTTTCATCAAAATTAATACCAGGTAATGAAACTGGAACAGAACCAGTTGCAATTACAATTTTATCAGCATTAATGATTGTTGCTTTATTATTCTCATCCTTAATTAAGACCTCATTTTTAGATTTAAAACTACCCATGCCCTTGAAATAAGTTACTTTATTTTTCTTTAACAAAAACTCCACTCCTTTAGTTAATATTGTAACTGCCTTGTCTTTGCTTTTCATCATTTTTGGTAAGTTCAATTTTACTTCACCAATATCAATTCCTTTGTTAGACAATGTTTTTACTTTTTGAAATTCTTCAGACAAGTTGAGTAAACTTTTTGATGGAATACAACCAATATTTAAACAAGTCCCTCCAAGAGAACCTCTTGACTCAATACAGGCAGTCTTAATACCTAATTGTGCAAGTCTTATAGCACAAACATATCCTCCAGGACCTCCACCAATTACTACAGCTTGAAATTTTTCTGACATTTAAATATCTAAAAACAACCTTCTTGGATCTTCTAAATTATCTTTAATCATCTTTAAAAAAGAAACAGATTCTTTGCCATCAATAATTCTATGATCATAAGATAAAGCTAAGTACATCATGGGTCTAACTTTTATTTCACTATTAATAACCATTGGTCTATCAATTATGTTATGCATACCTAAAACACCAGATTGAGGTAAATTTAGTATAGGAGTTGAAAGCATAGATCCGTAAACTCCACCATTGCTAATGGTAAATGTCCCTCCCTGAAGATCTTCTATTGTAAGTTTACCATCCTTTGCTTTTTCTGAAATAACTTTAATATTTTTTTCAATATCTGCAAATGATAGTTCATCTGCATTTTTTAATACAGGCACCACTAAGCCTTTATCAGTTCCTACAGCAAAACTAATATTATAATAGTTCTTATAAACTATTTCATCTCCTTCAATCTCAGCATTAACAGCTGGAAAATTTTTTAAGGACACTATACAAGCTTTAACAAAAAAAGACATTAAACCCAGCTTAACACCATAACGATTCTGAAAATCTTCTTGATTTTCTTTTCTCATAGACATGATATTGGTCATATCAACTTCATTAAAAGTCGTTAACAAGGCAGCATTTTCCTGCGCTTGCTTCAACCTTTTGGCAATAGTTAGTCTTAATCTGGTCATTTTAATTCTTTCCTCATGGCCAAATTTTATTTTTCTTTCAGATGGAGGTGGGTTTAAGCCCATTAGATTAATTAAATCACCTTTTAATATCCTACCATCTTTTCCTGATCCTTTGACTGATTTTAAATCAATTTTATTTTCAGAAACAATTTTTCTTACTGCAGGTGATAAATTTAAAACTTTTTTTTGATTTTTTATTTCTGATTTTTCTTTTACCTCATCAATTAAAACTAATGGTTGATCTTCATCATTTGTTTCTTCTTGTTCAAAAATTTCTGGTTCTTTTTTTTGAGGCTTAAAATCCTCAGCATTTTTTTGTTTTTTGCGTGGTTTAATTTTTTCAATTTTTTCTACATCTTTTACTTTATTATTTTCTTCCGCAGAAACTGAACCAAGGGTAGCACCAACTTCTACAGTAGAACCATCTATTGAATTAATTTTAGTTAAAACACCTGATACAGGTGCTGGAACCTCTAAGTTTACTTTATCTGTCTCTAATTCAACTATTGGTTCATCAGCCTCAACTGTATCCCCTTCATTTTTTAACCATTTTGAAACAGTCGCTTCTGTAATGCTTTCACCTAAAACTGGAACTAGAATTTTTTCACTCATTTAATTAAATACTTTTTTAATAATTTCTTGTTGTTGAGAAAGATGCCTTTTAACATATCCTGTTGCAGGCGATGCATCAGGGCTTCTTCCTATATAAGAAATATTATTATTATTAGCCTTTATACTATCTAATGTCCATTGGATATAATCTCTTACAGAAAACCAAGCTCCCATATTCTTTGGTTCTTCTTGACACCAATAAAATTTAGCATTTTTCGCATAAGGCTTAAGTTCTTTAACCAAACTTTTGGCTGGGAACGGATATAATTGTTCAATTCTATAAAAAACTATATTATCTCTTTTTTGTTTCTCTCTAGCCTCTAATAAATCAAAATAAATTTTACCTGAGCACAAAATTACTTTTTTTATTTTTTTGGGTTTTTTTAGTTTGATAAATCCTTTAGTTTTTGGGTCTATAGCATGATCCCACAAAACTCTATGAAAAGTATTTTTTTTGCTAAAATCCTCAATGTTTGAAACACAATATTTATGACGTAATAAAGATTTAGGTGTCATTATAATTAACGGCTTTCTAAAATCTCTATGCATCTGTCTTCTCAAAGCATGAAAGTAATTTGCTGGTGTTGTACAATTCATGATTTGCATATTATCGTTTGAACAAAGTTGTAAAAATCTTTCTAATCTTGCTGAAGAATGCTCAGGACCTTGACCTTCATATCCATGAGGTAGCAACATCACTAAGCCAGATGCTCTAGACCATTTTCTTTCACCAGATGCTATAAACTGATCAATAACAACCTGGGCCCCATTAGCAAAATCTCCAAATTGCGCTTCCCACAAAGTCAAAGTATTTGGTTCCACTAAACTATATCCATATTCAAAACCTAAAACTGCTAATTCAGATAAAAAACTATCAACAACTTCAAAATTTTTTTGATTTTTTGAAATATTATTTAATGGAACATATCTAGAATTATCTAATTGATTTCTCAAAACTGAATGTCTTTGACTAAAAGTTCCTCTTCCACTATCTTGTCCAACTAATCTTACAGGATAACCTTCTTCTAAAAGAGATCCAAAAGCTAGTGCTTCTGCTGTTGACCAGTCAATGCCTGAGCCTTTATTTACACTAATTTTTCTATTATCAAGAATTTTTGAAATTGTTTTATGAATATTGATTTCATTAGGGATTGAATTAATCTTATTAGAGATTTCTAATAATTTTTTAGTATCTGCACCTGTAACTCCTCTTTTATCTTTTCCTCTCTCCGGTTTATATCTAGACCAAGTTCCTTCAAACCATTCAATTTTAGGTTTATAATCTTTTGCAGTTTTAAACTGTTCATCAAGCAGATCTTTAAATTTTTTTATAGATTCATTTAAAAAATCCTTAGTAATAGATTTATCGTTTATTAATCTTTCTCCATAGACTTTTACAGGAGAAGGATGAGATCTAATTTTTTGATACATTAATGGTTGTGTAAAGGAAGGTTCGTCACCTTCATTATGTCCAAATCTCCTATAACAAATTAAATCTATTACAACATCTCTATTAAATTTTAATCTAAAATCTGTTGCTATTCTTGCTGCATAAACAACTGCTTCTGGGTCATCACCATTCACATGAATTATTGGAGCCTCAACCATTTTTGCTATATCTGATGGATAAGGTGAAGATCTTGCAAATCGCGGACTAGTAGTAAATCCAATTTGATTATTGATTATTATATGAATAGTTCCTCCAGTATTGTGACCTGGCAATCCAGACATTGCGAAACATTCTGCAACAACTCCTTGGCCCGCAAAAGCGGCATCACCGTGAATTAAAATTGGTATAACTTTTTTTCTTTCTTTGTCTCCATGAAAAAATTGTTTAGCTCTAGTTTGTCCAAGAACAACTGGATTTACAGCCTCTAAATGAGATGGGTTGTCAGTCAAACTCACATGAACAGAGTTTCCATCAAATTCTCTATCTGAGGAAGCGCCTAAATGGTATTTAACATCTCCAGCACCATCCTCTGAAGAACTTATTTCTCCCGCAAATTCATTAAAAATTCTTTTATATGATTTTTGTAATACATTAGCTAAAACATTAAGCCTTCCTCTATGAGACATTCCTATTTTAACCTCCTTAACTTGGGACTGCCCTCCAATCTTGATTATTTGTTCTAGCGCAGGAATTAAACTCTCACCTCCATCGAGACCAAATCTTTTAGTTCCAACATATTTGGTATGTAAAAATTTCTCAAACCCCTCTGCTTGAATTAATTTATTTAAAATAGCTTTTTTACCATTTTGAGTAAATTTAAAATCATCTGCTTTTTCAACTCTATCCCTAAACCATTTTCTCTCTGTAGGATTTGATATCTGCATATATTCATATCCAATAGATCCACAATATTTATTTCTTAAAAATCTTAAAATTTCTTTGATATTAGAGTATTGTTTATTTGTAACTCCATCTAAAAAAATTCTTTTTTCATAATCTTCTTTTTTAAAACCGTAAGAATCTGGGTGTAATTCATCCAAGTACTCAGACTTCATCATACCTAAAGGATCAAGTTTAGCTATTAGATGACCTCTTTGTCTATAAGATCTTATCAATGCTACTGCTTTAATTGAGTTTGCATTAGATCTTATTATTTCTAATTCATCTATTTGTCTATTTTCTTTAAAATTTTCTTGGAAACCAACAATTTTAATTTTATCTTTTTTAGGACTCCAAGAAGGTCCTTTAATTTCATTAATAACTATGTTTACATCATCACCAATTTCATCAAAATAATTTTTCCAACTATCCGGTAAGTTTGGATCTTGATTGATGTATTGTAGATACATCTGTTCAATAAATGCACTGTTTGACTTACTTAAAAACCCTGTTTTTTCGAATTCTAAATTTTTAGACGAGGACATTTTTTTTTAATATAGACCTTGAAAAAAATTTTTCAATTAGACAATTTATCAAAAAGAGTTTTTCCAATTTTAGAAGGTGAGTTCGCAATTATTATACCACAATCTTCCATTTTCTTTATTTTATCTTGTGCACCACCTTTGCCTCCAGAAATAATTGCACCTGCATGTCCCATTCGTCTTCCAGGTGGAGCGGTTACTCCAGCTATAAATCCAACTATTGGTTTTTTTATCTTATGATTTTTAACAAATTCTGCTGCCTCTTCCTCTGCAGTGCCTCCAATTTCACCTATCATTAATATTGATTCCGTTTCATCATCATTTAAAAATAAATCCAAACAATCTATAAAATTAGTACCGTTAATAGGATCACCCCCAATACCAATACAAGTTGATTGACCAAGTTCATTTTCAGTTGTTTGAGCAACCGCTTCATAAGTTAATGTACCTGATCTAGAAACAATACCTACACTTCCTCTTTTATGAATATTTCCAGGCATAATACCAATCTTACATTCATCGGGTGTTATTATTCCTGGACAGTTTGGACCAATCAATCTTGATTTTGATTTTAATAATCTTTGTTTTACTCTCAACATATCCTGAATAGGAATACCCTCAGTTATACAAACAATAAGTTCAATTGAAGCTTCAATTGCCTCAATAATTGCAGCTGCCGCAAATTTTGCAGGAACATAAATCATTGTAGCATTTGCTCCTTCAGAATCTTTGGCTTCCTTCACAGAATTAAAAACAGGTAATCCTAAATGTTTTTGTCCACCCTTTTTTGGTGTAACCCCGCCAACTAATTTTGTTCCATATTTGATTGCTTGTTCAGAATGAAATGTTCCGTGAGAACCAGTAAAACCTTGGCAAATTAATCTTGTTTCTTTATTAACTAAAACTGACATTTATTTAATTGCCTCAACAATTTTTTTAGCTGCGTCATCGAGGTTTTCAGCAGAAATCAATTTTAAACCAGAGTTATCTAGTATTTCTTTTCCTTCTTTAAAGTTTGTACCAGCTAATCTTACTACAAGTGGAACAGTAATATTAATTTCTTTTGCTGCATCAACAACACCTTGAGCAAGAACATCACATCTCATAATTCCACCAAAAATATTTATCAATATTCCTTTAACATTTTTGTCTGATAAAATTATCTTAAAAGCAGCTGAAACTTTTTCTTTTGAAGCACCCCCTCCTACGTCTAAAAAATTAGCTGGCTCTTCTCCATATAATTTAATTATATCCATAGTTGCCATTGCTAACCCAGCACCATTCACCATACATCCAATACTTCCATCTAATTTAATATATGCTAAATCGTGTTTACTAGCTTCAATTTCTGCTGGATCTTCTTCATTCAAGTCTCTTAGTTCTAAAATTTCTGGATGTCTAAACAAAGCATTACTGTCAAAATTAACTTTTGCATCTAAGCAAATAATTTTTTTTTCTTTGGTTAATATTAATGGATTTATTTCTACCATATTTGCATCTGTGTTAATGAACATTTTATAAATTGATTTAATTAAAGAAATCGCTTCATTTTTAGAACTACTATCTAAATTAAAAATTTTGATTATTTTTTCACAATCTTCATTTGAAATTTCTTCCTTTAAATCAACTTTTGTTGTCAAAATTTTATTTGGAGATTTGGCAGCTACTTCCTCTATATCCATACCTCCTTGGTCGCTTGTTATAAATGCAATTTTTGAAGTAACTCTATCTACCAAACAAGATAAGTAAAATTCTTTTTCAATGTTTGACGATACTTCGACATAAAGTCTTTTTACTTCTCTTCCTTCTGGACCTGTTTGATGAGTAACTAATTTTTTTCCTAAAAGTTCTTTTGCTGACTTTTCTAATTCATTTAAATTATCTAAAATTTTTACACCACCAGCTTTTCCTCTGCCGCCTGCATGTATTTGGGCCTTTAAGACATATTTATCAGTTTTTAATGATTTACATTTTTCTAAAAGTTCCTCAACAGTAAAACCAAATACTCCTTCTGGCACAATTGCACCAAATTGTTTTAAAATTTGTTTGGCTTGGTGCTCGTGAATATTCATTATTTTTTTAAATCTGTATCTATATTAGATGCTGCTTCCCAAAGTTTTTTTACAGCTTCTACAGAGTGAAGGAATTCAGATTTTTCTTTATCATCTAAATTTATTTCCTCAATTTTTTCAACACCATTTTTACCTATAATAATTGGAACACCAGCATAAATATCTTTAATTCCATATTCTCCATTTAAATAAGCAGCACACGGAAGCATTTTTTTTTCATCTTTTAGATAAGCTTTAGCCATCTCAACTCCTGAAGCTGCTGGTGCATAAAAAGCTGAACCTTTTTCCAAAAATTTTACAATTTCAGCTCCACCATCTCTTGTTCTTTGATTTATTTCTTCCAATCTTTTTTGAGAAATTTTTCCTTCTTTAACTAAGTCTAGCAAGGGTTTTCCAGAAACTTTTGTAAATCTTGGCAAAGGAACCATTGTGTCACCGTGTCCACCCATTACCATTGCCTCTATATCTCTTACAGGAATATTAAATTCTTCGGACAAAAATAGTTTAAATCTAGAGCTATCTAATATACCGGCCATTCCTACAACTTTGTTTGGTGAAAGACCTGAAAATTTTTGAAATGCCATTACCATTACATCAAGAGGATTGGTAATACATATCACAAATGCATCTGGAGCATTTTGTTTTATTCCTTCAGCAACTTGTTTAATTATTTTTAAATTTATTCCAAGTAGATCATCTCTGCTCATACCAGGTTTTCTTGGAACACCAGCTGTAATAATAATCACATCTGAGCCCTTTATATCTTTGTAATCATCGGTTCCTGAAAATTTAACATTAAAACCATCTACTGAGGATGATTGGGCGATATCTAAAGCTTTTCCTTTTGCTACACCACTAGCAACATCAAACAAAACCACTTCATCAACTAAATCTTTTATTCCAATTAGATGAGCTAAAGTCCCACCTATTTGACCTGCACCAATTAAAGATATCTTGCTCATTTTATCCTTTATTTCATTGTTGGCATCACAAATTCAGCATTTGATCTAATTCCTGACGGCCATCTTGATGTTATAGTTTTTAATTTGGTGTAAAATTTAATTCCCTCCATGCCATGCATTGCGCTGTCTCCAAATAGAGATCTTTTCCAGCCGCCAAAACTATGAAAAGCCATAGGAACAGGTATAGGCACATTTATACCAACCATTCCAACTTGAATTTTACTTGCAAATGTTCTTCCAGCATCACCATCTCTAGTGTAAATACTAACTCCATTTCCATACTCATGATCATTTATTAATTTTGAAGCTTCCTCGAAAGTCTTTACTCTAACAACAGATAAAACAGGTCCAAATATTTCCTCTTTATAAATTCTCATTTCTTTTTTTACATGGTCAAACAAACAACCACCGATATAAAATCCATTCTCATATCCTTGTAATTTTAAATTTCTACCATCAACTAATAATTTTGCTCCCTCTTTAACTCCTAAATCAACATAACCTCTCACTTTTTCTAAATGTTCTTTAGTTACCAATGGTCCCATTTCAGAATTTTTGTCCATTCCAGGACCAACTTTTAGAGCTTCTGCTTTTTTTGATAATCTTGATACTAATTCATCTCCAATATCTCCTACTGCAACAGCAACTGATTGTGCCATACACCTTTCACCTGCTGACCCATAAGCTGCTCCCATCAAACCATTTACAGCACCGTCTAAATCACAATCAGGCATTACGACTAAATGATTTTTAGCGCCACCTAATGCTTGAACTCTTTTTTCATTTTTAGCAGAGTTTTCATATATATATTTTGCTATAGGAGTTGAACCTACAAAACTTACAGCTTTAATATCTTTATTTGTAAGAATTGCATCCACAGCCTCTTTGTCTCCATTTACAACATTAAAAACACCATCTGGTAAACCTGCCTCTTTTAAAAGTTCCGCTAATTTTATTGAACATGATGGATCTTTTTCTGATGGCTTTAATATAAAAGTGTTTCCACAAGCAAGAGCTATAGGAAACATCCACATTGGCACCATTGCTGGAAAATTGAATGGTGTAATTCCTGCAACGACTCCTAAAGGTTGTCGCATTGACCAACTATCAACGTTAGTTCCAACATTTTCTGAAAATTCTCCTTTAAGTAAGTGAGGAATACCACATGCAAATTCAACAACTTCAAGTCCCCTAGTTAAAGATCCTTTTGCATCCTCATAAACTTTCCCATGTTCTGCTACAATTAGTTGCGTCAGTTCATCTGAATTTTTCTCTATCAATTCCTTAAATTTGAACATTATTCTAGCTCTTTGAAGAGAAGGTTTTAGTGACCATTCATCAAACGCTTTTTTTGCAATTATAACTGCTTGATCTAAATCAGCTTTAGAAGCTAATCTTACTTCTTTTTCTTGTTCTCCAGTTGCAGGATTAAATACTTTGCCTTTTTTGTCAGAAGTTCCAGGAATTATTTTTCCACCTACAAAATGTTCAATTAATTTCATGAATACGATCTTTTAGAGTAAAAATTCTTATTAGTCTATTGTTTAAATATTAGCGGTTGCTAACATTTTTTTTATTTCAGCTATTGCTTTTGCGGGATTTAATCCTTTAGGACATGCACTTGTGCAGTTAAGAATTGTATGACAACGATACAACTTAAGTTCATCAGCAACTTTTTTTAATCTTGCTTGTCTTTCCTCATCTCTACTGTCTACAATCCACCTATATGCTTGCAGTAAAACTGCCGGACCTAAATATTTGTCACCATTCCACCAATAACTAGGACATGAAGTTGAACAACATGCACACATTATACATTCGTACGCACCATCTAACTTTGCTCTATCCTCTTTTGATTGAATAATTTCTTTTGTTTCTGATTTGGAATTTGATTTTAACCAAGGTTCTATTGATTGATATTGTTTGTACAAGCCATCTAAATCACCAATTAAATCTTTTTTAACTTTTAGATGAGGTAATGGATAAATATCAATATCTCCTTTAATTCCAGCATGTGGTGTCGTGCAAGCTAAACCATTTTTTCCACCCATATTCATAGCACATGAACCACAAACACCATGAGCACATGATCTTCTATAAGTTAAAGTCGGATCTATTTCATTTTTAATTTTGTTCAAAATATCTAATACTTTAGAAGGACAATTATCCATATCAACTTCATATGTATCAATCCTTGGGTTTTCTCCAGTAGAGGGATCCCATCTATAAACATTTACTTTTCTCAAATTTTTAGATCCAGTCTTATCTGTAAAATATTTGCCTTTAGATACTTTAGAATTATCAGATAAATTTATTTGAACCATTAATAAACTCTTTCCTGAGGAGGAAAATATTGAACTTCATTTGTTAAAGTAGATTTATGAACTTCTCTATAGCTTACTTTTGTATTTTTACCATCACACCAAGCAAGCGTATGCTGCATAAATTTTTCATCATCTCTTTTAGGATAATCTTCTCTTGCATGGGCTCCTCGACTCTCTTTTCTGTTGTACGCAGAATCAACTGTAACGACGGCTTGTCTTATTAAGTTATCAAATTCTAAAGTTTCAACTAAATCAGTGTTAAATATTAAAGATTTATCTTTTACTGATAAATTATCTAAACCATCAAAAGTTTTTCTAATTTCATTTACGCCTTCCTTAAGAGTTTTTTCAGTTCTAAATACTGCACATTTAGATTGCATAGTTTTTTGCATCGCCAATCTTAATTCGGCTGTTCCAGTATTTCCATCTGCATTTCTAATTTTATCAAATCTATCTAAACATTTTTGAGTTTCTGCTTCACTTATTTCCTCATGTGGTGTTCCTGGTTTAATAAGTTCTGCAGCTCTTTTTGCTGCTGCTCTTCCAAAAACAACTAGATCAATTAAAGAGTTTGAACCAAGTCTATTTGCACCATGAACTGAGACACATGCTGCCTCTCCAATTGCCATTAATCCTTGGACAGTCTTTTCTGAACCGTTAACTGTTAAAACTTCTGCTTTATAGTTTGTAGGAATACCACCCATATTATAATGAACAGTCGGTACAACTGGAATTGGTTCTTTAGTAACATCTACATTTGCAAATAATCTTGCTGCATCAGTTATACCAGGTAACCTGCTCTCAATTATATCTTTATCTAAGTGACTTAGATTTAAATGAACGTGATCTTGATCTTTTCCAACACCTCTTCCTTCATTAATTTCAATAGACATCGATCTGCTGACAACATCTCTTGATGCCAAGTCTTTTGCTTTTGGTGCATACCTTTCCATAAACCTTTCACCTTTAGAATTTGTAAGATATCCTCCTTCACCTCTCGCGCCCTCTGTTATTAATGTACCATGTCCATATATTCCTGTTGGATGAAATTGAACAAACTCCATGTCTTGTAAAGGTAATCCAGCTCTTAAAACCATTGCATTACCATCTCCAGTACAAGTATGAGCAGATGTTGCTGAATAATAAACTTTACCATAACCACCTGTTGCAATAATTACAGAATGAGCTCTAAACCTATGAATAGTTCCATCATTTAAATTCCAAGCTATTAATCCCTTGCAAGCTCCATCTTTCATTAATAAATCCAACGCAAAATATTCAATAAAAAATTCTGTTTTATGTTTAAGTGCTTGTCCATACAATGTATGTAAAATCGCATGACCAGTTCTATCAGCAGCAGCACAAGTTCTTTGAACAATCCCATTACCATAATTTTTAGTCATGCCACCAAATGGTCTTTGATAAATTTTTCCATCGTCTGTTCTGCTAAAAGGCACACCATATTTTTCTAACTCAATAACTGCTTTAGGTGCTTCTTTACATAGATATTCAATACTATCTTGATCTCCTAACCAATCTGCACCTTTTACTGTATCATACATGTGCCAACGCCAATCATCTTCACCCATGTTACCCAGGGCAGCAGAAATACCTCCTTGCGCTGCAGAAGTGTGGCTTCTAGTAGGAAAAACTTTTGAAATGCATGCTGTCTTTAATCCTGCCTCACTCAAGCCAACCGCTGCTCTTAAACCTGAACCACCAGCGCCCAAGACTACTACATCATATTCATGATCTATAATTTTATATGAACTCATAACCTAGATATTAATATAATTGTAATTAATGGAATTACCACTGCCGATGCATATAAAAATCTGTTTGCGACATTTTTGATTTGATCATTTTTGATATAATCTTCAAAAACCTCACTAATACTTAATGCTGAAAAAAAATAAGCATTAATAATAAATAAACTGAAAAAAAACTTTGATGCTGGACTCGTAAAAAAATTTATAACTACAAAATAACCCTGATCATAAATTGTAATAAAATTTAAAATAAACCATATCATTAATGGAACTAACGTTGCCCCACTAATTTTTAGAAAAATCCATTTTTTAGTTGCATTAATCATTTTAAAAAAAATTTTTACCAATTAAATAGAAAGCTATTGTTAAAATTATTGATCCAAGTATTACAATTAATCCAGTTATTTTTGTCGTTCTAAGTTGAAATCCATAGCCCAAATCCATGATCAAATGTCTTATTTCACTTAAAATTTGAAAAGAAAAAGACCATGTAACTCCTAGAATAAAAAATTTGCCTATTAATGAACTTAAAAATGAATTTAGAAATTCATAATTGTTTTCACCAAAAACAAGTAGTGAAGCTAATAAGCAAATAAATGTAATTACAATTATGTTTATTATTCCCGTAATTCTATGAGATATAGATACTAAAGATGAAATGTGCCATTTATAAATTTGAATATGAGGAGATAATGGTGTTTTATTTTCCATAGAAATTATTTTTAATCAATATCTCAGCAATTTCCACTGCGTTCAAAGCCGCGCCTCTTAAAAGGTTATCTGAAACAATCCATAAATTTAATCCATTATTTATAGTTTTATCCTCTCTTATTCTTGAGATGAATGTTTCATCTTTTCCCTCAGCCTCTAATGGAGTTGTATAACCACCATCAACTCTTTCATCAATTACCTTACAACCATCAAAATTATCTAGTGCCTCTCTAACTTTTTCAAGAGAAAATGATTTTTCAAATTGTAAATTTACCGATTCTGAATGTGAAACAGAAATAGGCAACCTTACACATGTTGCTGTTAGATCAATTTTACTATCTAAAATTTTTTTTGTTTCATTAGTCATTTTTAATTCTTCTTTTGTATAACCATCATCTGAAAATACATCTATATGTGGAATAGCATTAAAAGCTATTTGTTTTGTAAAATTTTTAGATTTAATATCTTTGCCATCTAAAACTAATTTAGTTTGTTCGATCAATTCATCCATTGGTGCTTTACCACCACCTGAAACTGATTGGTATGTGGAAACGACTATTCTTTTAATTACAAAAAGGTCATGCAAAGGTTTTAAAGCAATCACCAATTGTGCAGTTGAACAATTTGGATTGGCAATAATATTTTTTTTTATTTGATCTAAATGATTTGAGTTAACTTGTGGAACGATTAAAGGAACATCTGGATCCATTCTATAGAAGCTTGAATTATCAATGACTAGACAATGCTTTGCGGCTTTTTCTGCAAATTTTTCTGAAATTTTTCCTCCAGCTGCAAAAAAGGCTATTTTTACTTTGGAAAAATTAAAATTTTCTAAATCAAAAACCTCATGTTCTTTACCCTTAAAAATAATTTTTTTACCAGCACTCTTAGATGAGGCAACTAAATATAGATTATCAATAGATAGTTCTTTTTTTTCAAGAACTTCTAAAGTTTTTCTTCCAACATTTCCTGTTGCTCCTACAATTGCAATATTCATGATGTAGGTTTTATACTAGATGAAAGGCAAATCGCAAACTTTTACAGCTAAGGAATTTCCTTCAATTTCTAACAATCCTGTTGTGGATACTTTGCAATAAGGCTCATTTATCATTGCTATTCCTATAACTTTTTTAAAATGTGGCGAATAACAAGCTGATCTTAAATCCCCAATAAAATTTCCTTTATCATCTTTAAGCTTCAAAGATTTGGTTAAGTTAATTTTATTAGTATCGATATGAACTCCCATTAATCTTCTTTTGATACCATCTTTTTTAATTTTCTTTAATTTTTCCTTACCTAAAAAAGATACTTCAGAATCTAAATTAACATATTTATCAAAGCCGCATTCAAAAGGATTGTCATTATTATCAAAATCATTTCCATAAGATAAGAGGCCACTTTCGATTCTTTCTATAAGATTTGGGCAGCCAGGTTTTAAATTAAATTCTTCCCCAATTTCAAAGAAATAATCATAAAGATCCAAACCAGATTTAGTATTTTCTACATAAACTTCAAATCCTCCTTGTTTAGACCAACCAGATCTAGCAATTAAATGTTTAACACCTCTAAAATCAAAATAATCAAAACCAAAAAATTTTAATTCATTTATTTTTTTTCCAAAAACTTTTTCCATTAAACCAAATGATTTTGGTCCTTGTATTGCAATTATATCAACATTAGGTTCAAAAATTTGAACTTTAAAATTATTCCCAGATGCAAGACCTTTTGCAAAAAAAATAACATCTGAGTCAGCAATAGATATCCACCATCTATCTTCAGCTAATTTTAAAATTACTGGATCGTTTACTAAGTTCCCATTATCATCAATAATTGGGCAATAATAACATCTCCCTATTTTAGACTTTGATAAATCTCTACTGGTCATTAGTTGAACAAGTTTAGCTGCATCTTTACCAGAAATTTCTACTTGTCTTTCAGCTGCCACATCCCAAACTTGAACTTCTTTTTTTAGATGGTTGCATGAATCTTCTATAGATCCAAATGCAGCGGGCAACAACATATGATTATAAACTGTATATGCTGTAACGCCTTGTTTTTCTATTCTTGAAGTATAAGGAGTACTTCTTATTCTTCTTGATTTTACAATTGAATAATTTTTCATGAATTTAAAAATTTAAGGATCTTTTCTCGCATTTCAAAAGCTTTTTCAATCATAATCATATGTCCACATCCATTAATTACATATGTCTCAGAATTTTCTAATAAACTTGAAAATTTTTTTCCTACTTCTAAGTTAATCATTTTATCTAATTCTCCTAAAATTAATAATGTAGGCAAGTTTATTGTTTTTGCAGCCTGAGAACCATTAGAATAATTATTACATGCATTTAAATCGACTGCTAATATTTCACTTATATCTCTTGGTGACTGAATTATTTTTTCTACCGGATTTCCACCTATAAATTTTTTTGAACCCTCATAACCCCATTTCATCATTAATTTAACAGCATCAGAGTCTCCATTTTGTGCTAAGTTTATTAAATCAGGATGAACAGGCATTTTGTTTGAACCTCCAACAAAAACTAATTTCTTTAATCTTTCTTTGTATTTGAAAGCATATTCAAGTATCTCTAAACAACCTTGAGAGTGACCAACTAAAATTAAATTTTTTAAATTTAACTTTTTAAATACTTTTTCTAACCAATCTGAAATTTTTTCAATACTATCTATACAAGGCCCATCTGAATTTCCATGTCCGGGTAAATCTAACGATAGTACATTAAAATTCTTATTTGAAAAAAATTGTTCTGTAAGAGACCAAACTATGTGTGAAAGTCCACTCCCATGCAAAAATACAATAGTCTCTTTTTGAGAGTCTATTCCTTGGCCTGCATCAGATGCATGAATATTTTTATTTTCTATTTGGAATATCAATTATTTACCTAAAATTTTTTTCTAAGCTCAAACTTTTGAATTTTACCAGTTGAAGTTTTTGGTAAATCACAAAAAACTACTTGTTTTGGAACCTTAAATCCAGCAAGAGTTTCTTTGCAAAAACTGATTAGCTCTTTTTCTGTCACAGGTTTATCTTTAACCATTTCAATAAAAGCACAAGGTACTTCACCCCATTTTTCATCTGGCTTAGCCACTACTGCTGCAATAGATACTGAAGGATGTTTTGCTAAAGTATTCTCTATTTCAATCGAAGATATATTTTCACCTCCTGAAATTATAATATCTTTCGATCTATCTTGAATTTTAACATATCCATCAGGATGCATTACAGCTAAATCTCCAGAGTGAAACCAGCCACCATCCATAGCTTTAGATGTTGCATCTTTATCTTTAAAATATCCCTTCATGACAATATTTCCTTTTATCATTATTTCTCCAATTGTTTTTCCATCTTTAGGTACTTCAGTCATTGTTTCTGGATTCATAACTGCTATACCCTCGGTGTTTGGATACCTCACTCCCTGTCTTGCTTTAATCTCATTTTGTTTCTCTTCATCAAATTCATTCCAAGCATCATTCCAAGCACATTGAGTAACATGTCCATAAGTTTCTGTTAATCCATAAACATGCATCACCTCAAAACCTAGCTCATTCATTTTTTTAAATATAATGCTTGGCGGTGGTGCTCCAGCAGTGAGCACATAAACTTTTTGTTTTAATTTTTTTCTATCAGTCTCAGGTGCGCCAGTAATCATATTCAGTACAATTGGTGCTCCACCAAAATGAGTTACATCGTATTTATCAATTAATTCAAATATTTTTTTAACATCAATATTTCTTAAACATACAGTCCTTCCATTTAACATAGGTATAGTCCATGGGTACCCCCAACCATTGCAATGAAACATTGGAACAATAGTTAAAAAATTTAATCTATTTGGCATATTCCAAGCAACTGCACTTCCAGTAGACATTAGGTATGATCCCCTGTGATGATAAACAACACCCTTTGGATTTCCTGTAGTACCAGATGTGTAACTCAATGATATTGCTTGCCATTCATCCTCAGGCATTTTCCAATGATAATTTTCATCACCAGTATTCAAAAAACTTTCATATTCTAATTCACCAATTTTCTCACACTTAGATTGATCTGCAAATTTGTCATTAATATCGATTATTATAATTTTTTTTTTTAAGGTGCTTAAGGCCTTTTTAACCTCTAAATGAAGTTGTCTATCTACAACTAATACTTTTGCTTCACTATGATCTAAAATATAAGCGATTGTTTTAGCATCTAATCTAATATTAATAGTATTTAACACTGCTCCTGTCATTGGCACCGAATAATGACCTTCAAAAATTTCTGGAGTATTAAAAGCTAAAAAAGAAACTGTATCACCTTTTCCAACACCAATTTTATTAAGAGCACTGGCAAATTTAACTGTCCTTTTATAAACCTGATCCCAAGTATATTTACGGTCTTCATAAATAACTGCCTCATAATTTGGATAAATTTCTTTAGCTCTTTTTAGGAAAGTCAAAGGAGTTAATGGAACATAATTTGCATTATTTTTATCCAAATTAGTATCGTAATGACTCATTTTAATTAAATTTGAAATTCATTAAATTTGAACTACCAGAGGTACCTGACTTGTAATGTTGTTCAACCCTTGGTAATACTTTGTCAAAGTAAAATCTTGCTGTATTTATTTTATCATCATAGAAGTTCTTATTTTCGTTATAATCTTCGAAGCTTACCTCTAAAACCTTAATCCAGGCATACGCAATAGACACATATCCTAAAGTTTTCAAATAGTCGTTTGCAGCTCCACTCACGTCATCTTTTTCTGTTTTTGCTCTATCCATCATCCAATCACTAAATTTTTTCAATACACTCAGATGATTATTAAATTCTGATACAAATGGTTTAATTTTTTCATTATTAGAATTACATTCAGATTTTACCTTGTCTAAAAATTTATCGATTATACTTCCATTTTTATTTGATAATTTTCTAAAAACTAGATCAGCAGCTTGAACTGAGTTAGTTCCCTCATATATGGGTGTAATTCTGTTATCTCTATATAACTGCTCTATTCCTTGATCTTTTGTATACCCATAGCCCCCATGAATTTGCATTGCATCACTAGTTATTTCCATAGCCAAGTCTGTAAATAATGATTTAACCACAGGTGTCATCAGAGAAACATAATCAGACGCCTCTTGACGAACTTTTTCATCTGGATGATATAAACTAACTTCAGTCTGTTGAGATAACCAGAAGCATAAAGCTCTCTCACCTTCGATAATTGATTTCATATTTAATAATGTTCTTCTAATATCTGCATGTTCAATAATAAAATCAGCACCATTTTTTGATTTCGTCTTATTTGTTTTTCCTTGTTTTCTTTCTTTTGCATATGACAGAGAGTTTTGATAAGCAATTTCTGAAATACCTAAACCTTGAATACCAACAACTATTCTCTCAAGATTCATCATCGTAAACATGGCACTCAAACCTTTTTCTTTATCACCAATCATATATCCAGTGGCATCATCAAAATTTAAAACGCAAGTAGCTGATCCTTTTATACCCATCTTAGTTTCTATCGATCCTGTTGAAATCCCATTTCTAGGTCCTATATTTCCATCATCTTTAACAATAAATTTAGGTACTAAAAATAAACTTATTCCTCTTGTTCCATCAGGAGAATCATCAGCTCTTGCTAAAACTAAATGAATTATATTTTCAGTCAGATCATGATCGCCAGAAGTAATGAAAATTTTTTGTCCAGTTAATTTATAAGTTCCATCAGATTGTTTTTTTGCTTTAGTTTTTAGTAAACCTAGGTCAGTTCCACACACTGGCTCTGTTAAACACATAGTACCGCTCCATTTACCTTCAACTATTTTTGGTAAATATTTATTCTTAATATCGTCTGTAGCATGATGATTTATACAATTATACGCACCAATACTAAGTTCACTATAAAGTTTAAATGAAAGACTAGCAGAGGATAACATTTCATCAAAAAAAGCACTTACTGTTTTTGGCATGCCTTGTCCTCCATATTTTGGATCACAAGATAATGATGTCCATCCATCCTCTATATATTTTGTATATGCTTCCTTGTAACCTGGAGGAGTTCGCACGATCCCATTTTCTAAAACTGCTGGATTTTCGTCTCCAGCTTTTGCAAGCGGTAAGATAAGATTTTGATTTATCTTTGCTGCTTCTTGTAAGATATCTTTTACAAGGTCTGGACTTACATCTTTATATTTTTCTAATTCATTATAATTTTTGTTGTTTCTCAATTTTTCAAAAAGAAACATCATATCTTCTACTGGTGCTGTGTAGCTTGGCATAAAATTAGTTTAAAATAATTAATTGATTATTGCAATTTTGAAATTATCGCATCACCCATTTGGGATGTGGAAACTTCCTTCGTTCCATTGGATAAAATATCTTTTGTTCTCAATCCATCATTTAGTACGTCTTGTACGGCTTTTTCAAGTGACTCTGCCTCTTTATCCAAATCCAAAGAATACCTCAAAGCCATAGCAAAACTTAATATTGTTGCTATAGGATTTGCAATGCCTTTCCCAGCAATATCCGGGGCCGATCCATGAATGGGCTCATACATTGCTCTCATCTCTCCATCTTTATTTTTAGCACCCAACGATGCTGAAGGTAAAAGACCTAATGAGCCTGTTAACATAGATGCTTGATCTGAAAGCATATCACCAAATAAATTATCTGTTACAATTACATCAAATTGTTTTGGATTTCTAAGAAGTTGCATAGCACAGTTATCAGCAAGCATATGACTTAACTCTACATCTTTATATTCTTTTTCATGAAGTGCTTGCACTTCTTCTTTCCAAAGTTGGCCTGCTTCCATCACGTTTGATTTTTCACATGAAGTAACTTTATTAGATCTTTTTTTCGCTAAATCAAAAGCAACTCTTGCAACTCTAATTATTTCACTACTTGTATAAGTATGAGTATTGATTCCCTTTCTTTCTCCATTTTCAATTGGCTTAATCCCTCGAGGTTCACCAAAGTATATTCCTCCTGTTAATTCCCTAACTATCATTATATCTAAACCAGAGACAATTTCTGGCTTAAGGGTTGAAGCATCAACTAGCTGCTTAAAACATATTGCTGGTCTTAAATTTGCAAAAAGTTTTAATTCTTTTCTTAATTTTAAAAGTGCTCTCTCTGGTTTTTTAGAAAAATCAACTTTATCCCATTTAGGTCCACCCACAGCTCCTAACATAACAGCAGCACTCTCTAAAGCTTTATAAAAAACTTCATCTGTAATTGGAGTACCATGTTTATCATATGAACAACCACCAGCTAAGTCTTCATCTATTTCAAAATCTAAAGATTTTTTATCATTAAACCATTTAATAATTTTTTTTACCTCACCAATAACTTCTGGACCTATTCCGTCTCCGGGAAGTAATAATATTTTCCTTTTTTTAACTTTAATCATTAATAATCCAAGGCTTATGTTTTTTTAAATTTTTTTCAAAGTTTTCTATTTTATCAGATTTTTTCAAGGATAAAGCTATATCATCTAAACCCTCTAGAAGGCACTTTTTCTTAAATGAATCAACGTTAAATAAAATCTCACTATTTCCATAAATTATTTTTTCTTCATTTAAATCAACTAAAATTTCTTCTTTTCTATTCGCATACTCTGATAACTCCTTAATTTTTTCTTCATTAAGAATGATTGGTAAAATTCCATTTTTAAAACAGTTGCTAAAAAATATATCAGCAAAACTTGAACTTATTACACATGTAATACCAAAATCTAATAACGCCCATGGGGCATGTTCCCTAGATGATCCACAGCCAAAATTTTTTCCCGCTATTAATATTTTCGAATTATTAAAAGGATTTTGATTCAATATAAAATCATTTATTTTTTTTCCTTTCTCGTCGTACCTCATCTCAAAAAACAAATTCTTACCAAGTCCTGTTCTTTTAATTGTTTTTAAAAATTGTTTTGGAATAATCATATCCGTATCAATATTCACTATTGGTAAATACGCTGGAATACTTTTTAATGTAGTAAATTTTTGCATTATTTTTGATATTTTCTTACGTCATCTAAGTTTCCTGAAATTGCAGCTGCTGCTGCCATCCCTGGACTTACAAGATGAGTTCTACCGCCTCTACCTTGTCTTCCCTCAAAATTTCTATTGGACGTTGACGCACATCTTTCTTCTGGTTTTAATTTATCTGCATTCATTGCTAAACACATTGAACAACCTGGTTCTCTCCATTCGAAACCTGAACTAACAAATATTTTATCTAACCCTTCTTGCTCTGCCTGTTCTTTAACTAAACCAGATCCTGGAACAACCATAGCATGAACATGAGAAGCTACTTTTTTATCCTTTAAAACTTTCGCAGCTTCTCTTAAATCTTCAATTCTTCCATTAGTGCAACTTCCGATAAAAACTTTATCTATTTTTATATCTTTAGCTGCCATATCTGGTTTTAAACCCATATATTTCAAAGCTCTTTCTAAAGAATTTTTTTTATCTTCATCTTTTTCCGAATTTGGATTTGGAACCTTACCATCAATTGTGATAACATCCTGAGGTGACGTCCCCCAAGTTATCATAGGTAAAATTTCATCCGCTTGCAAACTAATCTCTTTTTCAAAATTCGCATTATCATCCGATTTTAAACTTTTCCAATAATCTAAAGCTTTATCCCATTTTTCGCCTTTTGGTGACATGGGTTTGCCCTGTAAATATTTGAATATCTTTTCGTCTGGTGCAATTAACCCTGCTCTTGCTCCACCTTCTATAGTCATATTACATATGGTCATTCGTTGTTCAACACTTAGTGATCTAATTAAATCACCTGCATACTCTACAACGCACCCTGTACCACCAGCTGTTCCAATTTTTCCGATTATTTGTAAAATTACATCTTTAGAAGTTACTCCTAAAGGAAGTTTTCCATTCACATTAATTCTAAAATTTTTTGCTTTTTTTTGAACCAATGTTTGTGTTGCTAAAACATGTTCTACCTCTGATGTACCAATTCCAAATGCCAAAGCTCCAAAAGCACCATGTGTAGCAGTATGACTGTCTCCACAAACAATTACTGTTCCTGGTTGAGTAAATCCTTGTTCTGGTCCAATTATATGTACAATTCCTTGTCTTTTATCGTCCATACCAAAAAGCTGTACTCCAAATTCTTTACAATTTTTTTCTAGAGTATCGACCTGAATTTTTGACTCTTGATCTGCAATACCATTAGTTCTATCTGTTGTTGGAACGTTATGATCTGCAACTGCCAGAGTAAGTTTTGGATGTCTTACTTTACGATTAGAAGTTCTAAGACCCTCAAATGCCTGCGGACTAGTCACTTCATGGACAAGATGTCTATCTACAAACAATAAAGCAGTGCCATCAGGTTGTTGGTCAACTAAGTGGTCATTCCAGATTTTGTCGTAAAGTGTATTAGGCATTGAAAAAAAAATTATTTTTTTTCTATTGAGCTTTCTGTTTTCTTTTTAGCTTCTGCTTTAGGAGCTTCTTCCTTTTTAGCTTCTGCTTTAGGAGCTTCTTCTTTTTTAACTTCTGTCTCTTGAGCAATCGGAGCTAGATTTTCCTCTGTAACCGTTTCTGGTTTTACGTCAATATCTATACCAATTTTTTTTCTAATTTTTTCTGCAATTCTTGCAGATTTACCAGTCCTGTCTCTTAAATAATATAATTTTGCTCTTCTTACTTTACCTGAACGAATTACTTTAATAGAGTCAATAACTGTACCAAATAATGGGAAAGTTCTTTCAACACCTTCACCAAAAGAAATTTTTCTAACTGTAAATGAAGAATTCAAATCTCTACTTTTTTTAGCAATACAAACACCTTCGAAATATTGAATTCTTTCTTTTTTACCCTCTGTTATTCTTACACCAACTTTTACAACATCGCCTGGAAAGAACTCAGGAATTTTCTTTTCGGAAAGAATTTTTTTTATATTATATTGATTTATTTCTTCTATCGTTTTCATTTTAATGTTTAACAATTTAATTCTTCTTATATTTTTGCCACATATCTGGTCTTCGGTCGCGTGTTATAGCCTCAGATTGAGATAAACGCCAGTCTTTAATTTTAGCGTGATCCCCTGATAATAATACATCTGGCACTGATTTTTCCTCCCAAATCTGTGGTTTTGTATATTGAGGATATTCCAAGAGACCATTTTCAAAAGTTTCCTCTGAAGCTGATTTTTCATTGCCCAAAACTCCTGGCAAAAGTCTTAATACGCTATCAAGAACTACGAGCGCAGCTGTTTCTCCACCTGATAATACATAATCTCCAATACTTATTTCCTCTATATTTCTCGTAGTTAAAACTCTCTCATCAACACCTTCAAAATGTCCACAAATTAAAGAAAATGAATTTTCCTTAGATAATTCCATAGCAAGATTTTGATCAAACTTTTTACCTTTAGGTGAAAGGTAAAAAATTCTCTCTCCTTTATTTATGTTCTGATCGATAGATTTTGCCAGAACATTAGGTTTAAGCAACATTCCTGTTCCACCACCATAGGGTGCATCGTCAACAGTCTTATGTTTATCTGTTGCTGCATCTCTAATATTGATCACATTCAAACTCCACAATTTTTTTATCATTGCTTTGCCGTAAAGACCTTTATTTAAAGGTCCAGGAAAAATTTCAGGATAAAGTGTAAATA
>CACDMG010000001.1 GCA_902553845.1 uncultured Pelagibacteraceae bacterium | reverse complement strand
TGTTGCTGATGCATAAATTGAGCCAAATTGTCCATGAGTAATTGAAAGTGTTTCTCTTATGCTAGAATTAAACAAACCAAGAAAAAAACTCTGTCCAAAGCTAGAAAAAAATGTAAAAATAAAACCAAATATAATTAATTTTAAACTTAAACTATTAAACATAAAAAATTATGAGTTGTAATGTTGCTTTCATAGGTCTTGGTGTCATGGGCTATCCAATGGCTGGTTATATATCAAAAGGTGGTCACAATGTAACTGTTTTTAACAGAACCAAATCAAAAGCAGAAAAATGGGTTAAAGAATACAAAGGTAAAATGGCAGAAACTCCTGCTGAGGCTACAAAAGATGCAGAGTATGTCTTTACATGTGTTGGAAACGATAATGATTTAAGAGAAGTGACCTTTGGTGACAATGGTGCATTTAAAACAATAAGAAAAGGTGCAATCTATATTGATAACACAACAGCATCAGCAACAATTGCAAGGGAAATTTATGATCACGCAAAGAAAAATGAATTCGGTGCATTAGATGCTCCTGTGTCTGGTGGACAAGCCGGTGCAGAAAATGGTGCCCTAACAGTAATGATTGGTGGAGATCAAGCAGACTTTGATAAAGCAAAAGATAAAATTGATTGCTACAGCAAAAAAATGAAATTACTTGGTAAAGCTGGTTCTGGACAATTAGCTAAAATGGTTAACCAAATTTGTATAGCAGGACTTGTTCAAGGATTATCTGAAGGCATTAACTTTGGAATGAAAGCTGGATTAAATATGGAAGATGTAATTGAAGTAATTTCTAAAGGTGCTGCACAATCTTGGCAAATGGAAAACAGATATAAAACAATGATTGATGATAAATTTGATTTTGGTTTTGCAGTTGACTGGATGAGAAAAGATTTAAAAATTGCAATGGATGAAGCTAAAAATAATGGTTCATTATTACCTGTAACAGAACTTGTTGATAAATTTTATGGAGAAGTGCAAGGTTTGGGTGGAAATCGTTGGGATACTTCAAGTTTAATTAAAAGATTTAGAAAGTAATGTATGCAGCCAGCATACTATGAAAACTTAGAAGAAATTCAAAATAAGTATTGGTCTATGTTAGATGATGCAGTGACCAATAGAGGTTCACCATTTAGAATTCCTGTTTTCATATGTGCTCATCAAGATGAAGTAGATGGTAGAATTGTTGTTTTACGTAAATCAGATAGAGCAAACAATCTATTACAATTTCATACTGATTTAAGATCTCCAAAAGTCGATATTCTCAAAAAAAATAAAAATGCCTCTCTAGTTTTTTACGATAAAGAAGAAAAGATACAATTAAGAGTAAAAGTAGAATGTGAAGTTAATAATCAAAATTCTACAACAGAGGAGTCTTGGAAAAAAACTCAACATATTAGCAGACGTTGTTATTTAACAGATAGTCCTCCGGGAACTGCATCAGAAAATCCAACATCTGGAATGATATCAAAATTAGAGGATTTTGATTACACAATGGAACAAAGTGAAGAGGGCTACAAAAATTTTACTGTAATCAAATGTAATATTAAATCTATTGAGTGGCTATACCTTGCAGCCAAAGGACATCGAAGAGCAAAATTTGATTTAGAAACTAATAAAAATGCTTGGTTAGTTCCTTAATTAAGTAAGTTTTCTTCCCAAAATTTAATATTTTTATTAAAGAACTGTTTTCCTTTATCTCCACCACCTTTTGCACCTGTAAACATACATGCGCTGTTATTATAGGCATCATAACTAAACTTTAAAGTTCGTAGCGGATCTTCTTTTGACATTTTGTAAAAATCTTCTTCTGTTTCCCAACGATCTACATATTCTAACAAAAAGTCCATGTATGATTTGCTCATTTTCCCATTATCCTCTGTATACCATTTAGGACATTTCCAAAAAATCTGGGCATATTCCATATTTTCAACTTCATAATTTCCAATAAAATCGTGATGCCATCCTTTTTTTACATCAACTTGTATATCTCCGCCATTTGCTTTTATTTTATTACCAAGTTCAACACAAGGTTCTGCTCTTGTATAGTTATCTGATCCACCTAAAATCATCCATGTTGTAGTTTCTTTTATTGGTTGAGGATTTCTAAACATTCCAACGTCTTCACAGTCAGCATATAGTGGTTGAGCTGCAGCAAAATATAAATCTTTATTTATAAGTGCATCTCTTAATCTTTTTTCTGAAGCTAAAATTGAAACCATTCCACCTCTTGATCCTCCTTGAATACCAACTTTTTTTATATCGATCTTTGGATTCTTAGATAAGTATTCAAGGGCAATGAAAGGATCAATAAATTGCGACCAAATATTTACTGTAAATTGATTGCCAGCTGTACTGCCTAATTGATCTCTTGCGGTAAAATGATCAATAAACATTGTTGCAATTCCTTTTTTTTGTAATTTTTTAGCCTGATTTTTATGCCAAACCATCCATTTTGAATAAAATTCTTCAGGTCCCCAACTGCTATGACTTACCATTACGAGAGGAAAAGGGCCTTCACCTTTTGGGTATATAATTAAAGCATCAAACTCACTTGGTGATTCTTTATACCAGCCTTCTTGTATAGAATAAAAATCAAAAGCTCTATAAGATGGTATCTTTACTAACTCACTATTTTTGAATCTTTTTTTTTGTTTAATCATGAATTCATTAAACGCAAAAGAAGGGCTCGTAATTAATAAAGCAACGAATATTATAAATATTTTTTTCAGACTTAAAGTTTACATTCAATTAGAATCTTTAGATAGAGCTAAAAAATCGATTTTGAGTATTTTTTCCAATTATCCTGGTAATGTTTTGTATTTTCTGCTACTGCTTTTTTTTCCTCTTCAGTAACTTCTCTTACAACCTTACCGGGTGAACCAATTACTAATGAGTTATCTGGTATCTCTTTGTTTTCAGTAATTAGAGCTTTTGCACCAATGATACAATTTTTTCCAATCTTAGCATTGTTAAGAATCACTGCACCTATTCCAATTAAACTATTGTCCCCTATCGTACATCCATGAAGCATAACCATATGTCCAACTGTTACATTTTTTCCTACCTTTAAAGGATAACCAGGGTCAGTATGCAAAACACTTCCATCTTGCACATTAGATCCTTCACCAATGTGAATATTTTCAATATCTCCTCTTAGGGTTGCATTAAACCAAATACTAGAATTCTTTTCTAAAGTAACATCTCCAATTATAGTTGCATTGGGAGCTACCCAATTTTCGCCAGAGTTTTTTGGTTTTTTATCTTTTAAATCGTAAAACATAATTTATATATTATTACATTATGCCAATACAAACTCCAATATGTGATTTCGGCCAAAAGGCTCATGACTTTAAGCTTAAATCAACTGATAATAAAATAATTTCTTTAGATGATTTAAAAGGTGAAAATGGAACATTGATAATGTTTATCTGTAATCATTGTCCATATGTAAAAGCCGTAACAAAAGATATTGTTGAAGATTGTAAAAAATTAAAAGATTTAGGAGTAAATTCAGTAGCTATATGCGCAAATGATGCTGATAATTATCCTGAAGATTCATTTGATAATATGATCTTGTTTGCAAAAAAAAATCAATTTAATTTTCCTTATTTAGTCGATGAAGCACAGGAAATTGCTAGAAAGTATGACGCGGTGTGTACTCCAGATTTCTTCGGTTACAATAAAAAACTAGAACTTCAATACCGAGGTCGATTAAGAGAACTTAAAAATTTAGTTCCAGTAAGAGAAGGTGAAAGTGATTTGTTTAAAGCAATGAAACAAATCGCTGATACTGGTAAAGGACCTGAAAACCAAACACCAAGTGCTGGATGTAGTATTAAGTGGAAAAATAATTAATGTATTTAATAGTTACTAGAGCCTTTCCACCAGAATTGGGTGGTATGCAAAGTTTAATGTGGGGCCTAACTAAAGAATTGTCTAAAAACTTTATGATTAAAGTTTTTGCTGATTATCAAGAAAATCATAAAGAATTTGATAAAAAAGAAAATTTTTCAATTGAGAGAGTTGGTGGAATTAAGTTTCTTAGAAAAATAAGAAAAGCTCAATTAGTAAATGAATTTTTAAAAGAAAATAAAGTACAAGGTGTGATTGCTGATCACTGGAAAAGTCTGGAATTAATTAACACAGATAAAAAGAAATATTGTTTGATCCATGGAAAAGAAATTAATCATCCAAAAGGAAGTTCCTTAAACAAAAGAGTAGTTAAAGTTTTAAATAATGTTAAAAAAGTAATTGCTAACTCTGAATATACTAAAAATTTAGCAATTAATAATGGAGTTAATAAAGAAAAAGTAATTGTTATTAATCCTGGTGTTGATCCTGTTCAAGAATTAAATAAAAAATCATTAGAAAAAGTTGAAAGCTTACTTAAAACAAAATCACCAAGACTAATCACTGTTTCAAGATTTGATAAAAGAAAAAATCATGAAAAAATAATTATGGCTCTTAGAAATTTAAAACAAATACACCCTGATATAGTTTATATTTGTATTGGTTATGGTGACGAGGAAGAAAATATTAAAGATTTAGTAAAAGAACTTGATCTGGGTTCTCAAGTTATGTTTTTTAAAGATATAAGTAGTGATTTAAAAAATTCTTTAATTGCTGCGTCAGACATTTTTGTTATGCCTTCAATTATTCACAAAACATCTGTTGAGGGTTTTGGAATAGCCTATGTAGAAGCTGCTCAATACGGCATTCCTTCACTTGGAGGAAAAGATGGTGGCGCATCAGATGCAATCAGTCATGATAAAACAGGTTTAATTTGTGATGGAAACAATTTAGATGATATTTATTCATCATTAAATTCAATGATTGAAAACAAAAAATATCATGTGTTTGGTAAAAATGCCAAGGAATATGTTTCTAAGTTTCAGTGGGAAAAAATATTAGAAGAATATAAAAAAATTCTTAACTAAATTAATGAATTAGATAATCTTTCAAATACCTTTTCAGCGCTTAAGTTGTGAAGATCACTTACTTGTATGGCTTTAAAATTTTCCCTTTCAATACTAACTTTATAGGCAGTAGTATGTTTTCCAAACAAAGTTATACCATTGGCTCCTACATGTGATGCTATATGTGCTGGTCCAGTATCATTTGCGACTACAAAAGAACTTTCCTTGATGAGTGAAGTAAGTTGAGAAATATCTAGTGATCTTCCATTATCTAATAATGCAATAGCATTAATATCTTTTGCATCATTTATTTCAGATGGTCCTGGTGCAGTAACAATTTTATAGTCTTCACCATATTTTTCTAAAATTAATTCTATGAGTTTATTAAAATAAGGCCATTTTTTTATTGTTAAATGAGGGGAACAAAAAGGAAATAGTAAAATATATTTTTCTAATTTATAAAAACTCTTTATTTCATTTATATTAGAGGAAGCCCAAGTAAAATCAGGTTTTAAAGTATTAGAAGTAGTTAAACCTGTTTCTTTTAATTGATGGTCAAATCTCTCAAGAACAGATATTTTATTAAATTCTTCTTTATCTTTATCAGACGGCATGGTGGTAAGTGAGCTAGACCAAATCTCTTTACCCACTTTTGGGAAAAGAATATTCTTATAAAAATTAGTTCTAGAGGAATTTTGTAAATCAAAAACTTTAAAAAATTTATATTTCTTTAGCTCTCGCATCAAAAAGTATAAATATATCAGATTTATTCTAGGCAGCCTTTTATCTAAGATTACATCTTGAATAAAAGGATTTTTCCTGAATAACTCTAGATAAGGTTTAGTAGTTAATAAATATATTTTATCATTTTTAAAATTTTCAGATATATCTTGAATTACACCACTTGCTTGAGCTATATCTCCTAGTGATCCGTGTTTAATAATTAAAATATTAGACATATTTATAACAAGATAACACAGTATTAAATTTTATGAATAAAATTATAGTAGAGGTTTCAATAGGCGAACTTTTAGATAAAATTTCAATTTTAGAGATTAAACAAGAAAAAATAAAAGATACTGAAAAATTAAAGTTTATTAATACGGAACATACTATTTTAAAAAAACAATTAGAAAAAAATGTCAAATCTGATGAAAAATTAGATTTTCTCTATCAATCTCTTAAAGAAATTAATTCAAAACTTTGGATTATTGAAGATGATAAAAGACAATGTGAAAAAGATAAGGATTTTGGAGAGAAATTTATTAGACTTTCAAGAGATGTTCATTTTTTAAATGATGACCGAGCAAAGATTAAATTAGAAATAAATAATCATACTGGATCCTCAATCAAAGAAATAAAAGAGTACACTAGTTATTAAATTATTTAATGGGACTTCATTTTTCAAAAGAAGAATTTTCAAATAGAAAAACTCAAGTTTTACAATCAATGAAAGAGCAAAATCTTGATGCTCTACTAATGTTTAGACAAGAGTCTATGTATTGGTTGACGGGTTATGACACCTTTGGTTATGTTTTTTTTCAAACATTAATCTTAGATAAAGATGGAAACATAATATTGCTTACAAGAGCCCCTGATTTAAGACAAGCTCAAAACACCTCTAATATAGAGGATATTAGAATTTGGGTTGATAAAGATGGATCAAACCCAACTAACGATCTCAAACTTATCTTGAATGAATTAAATCTTAAAGCAAAAAAAATAGGAGTCGAATATGAAGCTTACGGTTTAACTGGTCGTAACGCGCTTCGACTTAATAAGTCTTTAGAAAATTTTTGTATTATTGAAGATAAATCAGATTTGATAACTAAATTAAGAGTAGTAAAATCTAAAGAAGAAATTGTTTATGTAAAAAAAGCTGCAGAGCTTGCTGACAAAGCTTTAGAGGAAGTGTGGAAACATACAAAAGCTGGTGTGAGTGAGTCTAAGATATTGGCTGAAATGAATAGAGTTATTTTTGAGGGAGGTGGAGATTATCCTGCAAATGAATTTATTATAGGTTCAGGAAAAAATGCTCTTCTGTGCCGTTATCAAGCTGAAAAACAAATTTTAAATAAGCAAGATCAATTAACTGTAGAGTGGGCTGGTACATATAGACATTATCATTCAGCAATGTTTAGAACTATTCCTATTGGTAAAGCAGATACAAATCATTATAAAATGCATGAAGCTTGTGTTGAAGCATTGAAGAATTGCCAAAATAAATTAAAACCAGGAAATAAAATTGGAGAAGTTTTTGATGTTCATGCAAAAACTTTTGATGATCTTGGTTTTAATAAAGCTAGAATGAATGCATGTGGTTACTCTTTAGGTACAACCTTTTCTCCAAATTGGATGGATTGGCCTATGCTATATACTGGTAATCCTTATATTATTAAACCTGGAAATGTATTCTTTATGCACATGATATTAATGGATTCTGATAATGGTTTGGCCATGAATTTAGGGGAAACTTATTTGGTTACTGATGAAGGAAACGAAAGATTAGGTAAACAAAAACTAGATTTGGTTATTCTTTAATTGAAACTATATTTTTTTTCTAAAAATTTAATTATATTGTGAATTACAAAAGTCATAAATAAATAAATTCCACCTGCAACAATAAATACTTCAATTGGTTTAAAAGTTGTAGAAATTATATATTTTGCAACACCGGTTAAATCCATCAATGTCACAGTACTTGCTAAAGAAGTTCCTTTCATCATCAAAATTATTTCATTTCCATAAGCTGGTAGCGACTGTCTGATAGCAATTGGAATTTGAATTTTATAAAATATAATTTTGCTTGATATGCCTAGGCTTTGGCCAGCTTCAATTATACCAGGTTTAATTGTTTGAAATGCTGATCTTAAAATTTCAGATGTATAAGCACCAGTATTTAAAGCAAAAGCAATAATTGCACACCAATAAGGCTCTTTTAAAATCACCCATAGAAAAGAAGATCTTAAAGACTCTATCTGCCCTAAGCCAAAGTAGATAATAAATATTTGAACTAATAATGGAGTTCCTCTGAATATATATGAATATCCATAGGCAAATTTATTAATAAAGACATTTTTATTTAATCTTAAAATTGCAAATAACAATCCAATAAATAATCCTATAATTAAAGATACAGATAAAAGTTTTAAAGTTACAGCAGCAGCATTTAATAACTTTGGAAAACTATTAATCATCAATTCAAAATCCATTAATATCCCCTGCTATATTTTACTTCTAATCTATTAATTAATTTCATACTTAAAAAAGTTAACAACAAATACAAAACTGCAGCAAAAGAATAAAAAAACAGAGGATCTCTTGTAGATCCAGCAGCAATATAAGATTGTCTCATTATTTCAACTAAACCTGTTACTGAAATTAAAGAAGTGTCTTTAAGTGTAATTTGCCAAACATTGCTTAAATTTGGGATCGCAAGTCTTAACATTTGTGGCAAAATAATTTTATAAAATTGTGCAAATTTACTTAATCCTAAAACTTTTGCAGCTTCGAATTGACCTTTGTCAATAGATTGTATAGCTCCTCTAAAAACTTCTGTTGAATAAGCACCAGAAATTATACCAATTGCAAAAGAACCAGTAATGAATGCATTTATTTCTATATATTCATTATAACCAAACATCGAAGCAACAAACATTATTGCTCCGCTCCCTCCAAAAAAGAAAAGATAAATAACTAATAATTCTGGAACACCTCTAATGATTGTTGTGTAAAAATTTGCAATTAAATTTAATGATTTGTATTTAGATAATTTTAATGGAGTAAAAATTGCAGCAAAACTAAAACCTATGAGCATTGCTGTAATTGATACAGCAATTGTCATTAGGGTAGCACGAAATAACTCGTCACCCCAACCAGTATCTCCAAATGCTAGAAGTTCCATACAGACTGGCGACTATACATGATAGTCGCCAAATCTAAAATTGAATTACATAGAAGCGTCGAAACCGAACCACTTAGTAGCTATTCTACTAATATCTCCGTTCTTTCTCGCTTTATTAATTGCTGCGTTAAACTTTTTTAAAAGTTCAGTATCATCTTTTCTGATACCAACACCAACTCCATTACCAAATGCACCACCTGAAAAAGTTGGTCCAGTTAAAACAACTGGTTTACCAGATTTTTCTGCATAATCACTGAATGCTACTGCAGCAGCTAATGCAGCATCACATCTTCCCGATGCTAAATCTAGGTTTACTTCATCTTGTGTTTTATAAGTTCTCACATTTACTTTTCCTACATCACCTGAATCTAAAAAGTTTTGGTGAATTGTAGCAGTTTGAACACAAACAGTTTTACCTGCTAATGCTGCTGTAAGAGTTTTTAATGCTTTTTTTGCAGCTGCGTTAGGTTTAGTTAAATTAATTCCAGCTGGAGTATCTAAACCTTCAAGGCTAGAGCCCTTCATAACAGCCAAAGATGCAACTTCATCTGCATAACCTTGAGAAAAGCTAATCGCTTTTTGTCTTTCAGCAGTTATTGACATCCCTGCCATTATTGCATCAAACTTTCTCATGATTAATGCTGGAATCATTCCATCCCAGTCTTGCTCAACAATTGTACATTGTTGTCCAATATATCTGCAAAGTGTGTATGCTAACTCCACTTCAAATCCGATTAATTTACCAGACTCATCTTTTGAATTCCATGGAGGGTAAGCACCTTCTGTTCCAATTCTAATTTTGTCAGCATTTACATTCCCAATGACTAATAAAGAAAGTAAAACCGAAAAAATAGTTTTTTTAAATATATTCATCATTATCTCCTTTAATAAAAAAAATAGTATTTCATAAATTAGAGATTTAAAAAAGAAAAAATTAATGATTTATCGATGAGGAAAAATTCCAAGAACAGTCAAAACTGGGCACATAAACCCTTGATAATTTAGTATTTCCAAAATGATGATGAAATACATTAAGCCAATTTTCAACTTGATGGGGTTTTTTATCTTGGCTTCCAACTTGCGCTGTTATCACTCCTTTAGGTTTTAAAATTCTTACCAAAGAGTCCATATTTTTTGCAGCTAAATCTATACAAAACTGATCATCATTTAAGTCAACAAAGATGTGGTCATAAGCGTCATCTTTAACAGATTTAATACTTTCAAAAGCATCTCCCCAAACACATTTTACTGAATTTTTTTCTGTAGCTTTTTTACCTATATCTCCTAAATGTTTATTACAAACTTCAACTACTTCAGGATCAAGCTCAAACCAATCTATAAAATTAAAATTTTTTGAAATACATTCTCGTGCAACACCACCATCACCACCACCAATTATTGCTGCCCTTTCATTACTTTTATTTAACTTAAGCCCTGCACCGACAAATGTTGAGCTGTATAAATGTTCATCTGAGGCAGCAACTTGTATTTCTCCATCAATGAATAAAGATTTGCCAAATTGTTCAAGATCTAAAATTTCTATATGTTGACCTACTTTTGATTTAAAATCTTCTAGAACATCGTTAACTACGTATGCTTTTTGAAGACCAGGTGAACTGTAAATATCATGATATAAACCCTTAGTATCTCTATTAAATTCTTTTTTTACTATTCGTTTGTGCTTAAATTCCTTTTTAACAATATCAATAGCAATTGACGGACTTATCTTCCCACATGTGAAAAAATCAAAACTTATAATTCCTTTTTCTGGGAATGTGTGAAAACTGATATGACTCTCAGCTAACAAAGCTAATATAGTAAATCCTTGTGGTTCAAATTTATATTTAGAAATATTTAAAATTGTAACTTTTGCAACTTTTGCAATTTCTTTGATTACTCTCTCATAGACAGCAGGATCATATTCTTTCTCTGTCCCAATAATGTCTAAAGTGATGTGCTCCCCTACTTTTGTCATAAAAATTATCCACTTTTATAATTTTTAACTTTTTCCAAAATTTTCTTCATTTCTGCAAATGAGAGATTCTTTGGTTCTCCCATCTTTAAAGCAATAACATATTGATGGCAAATATTTTCTACTTCTTGTGCAAGTTCAAAAGCTTTAGATAAATTTTCTCCAAATGCAACCTGGCCGTGGTTTGACATTAAACATGCCTTTCTATCTTTTAGAGCTTTAATAATATTCATTGAGAGTTCGTGCGTACCAAAAGTTGCATATTCTGAACATCTAATATCTTCTCCTCCCGCAAGGGCTATCATATAATGAAAAGGTGGAATCGATTTACCATGAGTAGAAACAGCGGAAGCATTTGGAGAATGTGCATGAACTATAGCCTTTGCCTCCCACTTGTTTTTATAAATATCTTGATGAAAACGCCATTCTGATGATGGATTTTTTCCGGTATTAAACCATGATAAAAAGTCTTTTTCCTCATTTAAGGATAAAAAAACAATATCTTCAGGTTTTAGTGATTCGTATTTTTTTCCCGATGGAGTTATAAAAAAACCCTCAATTCCATCTTCAACACCTCTTACTGAAATATTTCCTGATCTTAATGGAGATAAATTGGTAGTATTGAGCTTTATTGAATACTCTATTACCTCTTCTCTTTCCTTTAAATTTTTCATTTAAATAATCTTTTTAATCCCTCCTTAGATGCATCGCAGATACCTTTTTCAGTTATTAATCCTGTTACATATTTTGCTGGGGTTACATCAAATGCTAAATTCATAGACTTACTTTTTTTTGGATAAATTTGTATTTTCTTTAAATTTCCTTTTTCATCAAGACCTTCCATTTGCGATAATTCCTCAGAATTTCTTTCCTCAATAGGAATGTCCTTGTGGTTTTTTATATTCCAGTCAATAGTTGAACTTGGTAATGCTACGTAAAAAGGAATATTGTTGTCATATGCTGCAAGTGCTTTTAAATAAGTTCCGACTTTATTACAAACATCTCCATTAGCTAATGTTCTATCTGTTCCAACGATACACATATCAACTTGACCTCTTTGCATTAAAATTCCACCTGTATTATCTGCAATAATTGTATTCTTAATTCCCTCCTCGTTTAATTCATAAGAAGTAAGATTTGCACCTTGATTTCTCGGCCTTGTTTCATCTGTCCAAACATGGACTGGAATTCCATTTTTGTGTGCATGATAAATCGGAGAAGTCGCTGTCCCCCAATTAATTGTTGCAAGCCATCCTGCATTACAATGAGTTAAAATATTTACGGTATCTTTTTTTTTGTTATAGATATCTTCAATTATCTTGAGGCCATTAATTCCAATATTCTTACAAAATTTTATATCTTCTTCACAAATTTCTTTTGCTTCATTTTTAGCTAATTCTAAAATTTTAGCACTGTTAACACCTGAAATTTTTTTCATCATTCTGTCTACGGCCCATTTTAAATTTATAGCAGTAGGTCTAGAACTAATTAATTCTTCAGCAGATTTTTTAATAAAAGACTGGTCATTATTTTCTATAATTGAAAGAACCAAACCGTAGGCAGCAGTAGCTCCTATCAAAGGTGCGCCTCTTACTTCCATTGTCTTTATGGCATTGATTGCATCTTTGACTGTTTTTAAATCTTTAACAATAAATTGATGTGGTAATTTAGTTTGGTCAATAATTTTAACTCTATTATTTTCAAACCAAATAGTTTTATATTCTTTTCCCTCTATTCTCATCTATTCAAAACTCTGCCAGCAACATTTTTAAGTTTATCTATAGTTTTCCTTGTTCTTTTTTCAGGGGCTGTGATAATAGCTACATCTAAACAATTATTTGTAGGATCTTTAGTGTCTATATGATTTTCAAAGTTCTCAATTAAGTTTTTGATCATATTTTTGGCTTTAACGGCATTTCCTAGAAGAACTTTTATTACTTGTTGCACATCAACATTATCATGATCTGGATGCCAACAATCATAGTCTGTTACCATTGAAACAGACGCATATCTTATCTCTGCCTCTCTTGCTAATTTTGCCTCAGGCATATTAGTCATTCCAATAACATCTGCATTCCATGATCTATATAAATTTGATTCTGCTAAAGTTGAAAATTGAGGACCTTCCATAACAACGTAAGTTCCACCTCTCTGGTATTGTATTTTTTCTTTTTTTATAGCTTCTTCACAAGCATTCATTAAACCATTTGATGTTGGATGAGCCATAGAAACATGAGCAACAATTTCATCATCAAAAAATGTTTTTTCTCTTGCAAAAGTACGGTCAATAAATTGATCTACTATCACAAATTTACCTGGGGGAAGATCTTCCTTTAAAGATCCAACCGCTGAAACTGACACAATATCAGTTACACCTAGCTGCTTAAGAGAGTCTATATTTGCTCTAAAGTTAATATTTGATGGAGAAATAAAATGACCTCTTCCATGTCTTGGTAAAAAATAAACCTCTTTATTATTAAAACTTGTTTTTAAAATTTGATCGGAAGGTTTTCCCCACGGGGTATTTAAATCCAATAACTCCCTTTTCTTGAATTCTTCAACATCATAAAGTCCACTTCCACCTATGATTGCTAATTTATTTATTGTCATGTCTAAAAATTAACTTATTTATACTTTTATAAATAACAATTATGAATTTAAAAGATTTTATTAGATCAATACCTGATTACCCGAAAAAAGGGATATTATTTAGAGATATTACTACACTAATCAAAGATGAAAATGCTTTTTCTGAAACAATTAACCAAATAATTGAAAGATCAAAAAAGCTTAGGTTTAATAAAATAGCCGCAATAGAATCAAGAGGCTTTGTTTTTGCATCAGCAGTTTCATATATTTTAAAAAAACCTTTCATCATGTTAAGGAAAAAAAATAAGCTACCTTCTGAAGTTCATTCTGTAGATTTTGAGCTTGAATATGGTACCGCTACAATAGAGGTGCATAAAGACTCTATAGGTAAAGATGATAATGTTCTTGTTATTGATGATTTAATTGCAACTGGTGGAACTGCTGAAGCAGCTGCAAAATTAGTTGAAATTTCTGGAGGAAATGTATCTGGTTTTATTTTTGTAATAAATCTTTTTGACTTAAATGGATCTGACAATTTACAAAAGAAAGGTTACAAAGTGGAAAATTTAATTGAATTTCCAGGTCACTAATTAATTAAATGAAAAAAATAATTGTATCAGGTGGATTAGGATTTATAGGAAGTAATTTGATTGATCTATTAATAAAAAAAAATTACTTTGTAATAAATATTGACAAAGTTACTTACTCGTCAAATTTTTACAATACAAAAGAATATAATAAATTAAAAAACTATAAATTCATTAAATGTGATATTAAGGAAAATAAGATAAAGAAAATTTTATTTAGATATCGACCAGTTGGAATATTCAATTTAGCTGCTGAGACACATGTTGATAGATCTATAGATAATCCCAACAATTTTATTCAAAGTAATATTGTTGGAGTTTATAATTTACTTGAATATTTTAAAGAATACTCAAAAAAATATAAATCTAAGTTAATTCATATTTCTACTGATGAAGTATATGGAGATGTTTTATCTGGAAGATCTTCTGAAAATTATCCATATCAACCAAGTTCTCCTTATGCAGCTAGCAAAGCCGCATCAGACCACTTGGTGAGTTCTTATATTAGAACCTATAAAATTCCTGCAATAATCACAAATTGCTCAAATAACTATGGACCTAAACAACATCCTGAAAAATTAATACCAAAACTAATTTATAATATTTTAAATAACAAACCTTTACCACTTTATGGAAAGGGAATTAATTCTAGAGAATGGATTTACGTTCAAGATCATTGTGAAGCTTTATTAAAAGTTTTTTTAAAAGGTAAAATTGGTGAATTTTATAACATTGGATCAAACAAAAATTTGAAAAATCTTGAAGTATCAAAAGAATTAATTAATGCTTCAAAAAAAATTATTAAATTGGGAAAGAAAGTAAAAATTCAATTTGTAAAAGATCGACCAGGTCATGACTTACGTTATGCTTTAAATAGTAATAAAATTAAGCATAAATTAGGCTGGTATCCAAAGACAAATTTTAGACAAGGAATTAAATTAACTTTTGATTGGTATAATAAGAACAAAAATTATTATAAATCATTATCAAGAAAAGATATTGTGAAAAGATTAGGAAAAGGATGATTAAAAAAGGAATAATTTTAGCTGGTGGCAAAGGAACAAGAATGAGTCCTTTAACTAAAGCTGTAAATAAACAATTGCTACCTATTTACGATAAACCTTTAATTTTTTATCCTTTATCAATTCTAATGTTGGCAAATATAAAAGATATATTAATCATCGTAAATAAAGGCCAATTAAATCAATACAGAAAAATAATACCCAACGGACAAAATTTAGGAATTAAGATTTCCTATATTGAACAAAATAAACCCAGAGGTTTGCCAGATGCTTTTGTAATTGGTGAAAAGTTTATTGGCAAAGATAATGTTGCAATGATATTAGGAGATAATTTTTTTTATGGTCAAAATTTAACTGGTAATCTTCTAAAAAATACTAAACTAAAAAAAGGTGCTAAAGTTGTTTTACATAGAGTCCCTAGACCAGAGCTTTTTGGTGTAGCTAAAATTAATAAAAAAAATAAAATAATTTCTATTAAAGAAAAACCAAAAAAATTCTTGTCCGATCTTGCGATTACTGGTTTGTATTTTTTTGATAATAATGTTGTCAAATTTTCAAAAAAATTAAAACCTTCTAAAAGAGGAGAAGTTGAAATAGTTGATCTTTTAAATTTGTACAGATCAAAAAATCAATTAAGTGCTGATATAATCGGTAGAGGTGGTGCTTGGCTTGATACTGGCTCAATAGATGATTTTTATAAAACATCAGCTTTTGTTTCAGCTATAGAAAATAGACAAGGTTTTAAAATCGCGTGCTTAGAGGAAATTTCTTTAAATAAAAAATGGATTTCAAAAAAACACATAGTTAATTCCATAAATTTTTATGGGAATTGTGAATATTCTTCTTATTTAAGAAAACTTATAAAATAAATAGATATTTATTATAAATCCCTCTTAAAAAAATATCTTAAAACTTATCCACAGGCTATTATTAATTTGAAATTAGTTTTTATACTTATAATTTAAATTTGATGAGAATTGAAGAAGAATTAAAACTAGATTATTCAGATGTATTATTTAGACCAAAAAGAAGTACTCTTAAAAGCCGTAAAGATGTAAATCTTTTAAGAACATATAGATTTAAATATAGTAAAAATGAATGGTCTGGTATTCCTATAATGGCAGCTAATATGGATGGTGTTGGTGAATTAAGTATTGCTGAAGAATTAAATAGCCACGGTATGATAACATGTTTAACAAAACAACATGATATAAAAAAAATTAAACTAAATAAAAATGTAAAAAAAATTTATCCTAACATTGCATTAAGTGTTGGTATAAAAAAAGAAGATTTTCTTAATTTAGATAAAGTTTTAAAAGAATTTAGTTTTTTTAAGTTCATATGTATTGATGTTGCTAATGGATATTCAGAGCATTTCACTAATTTTGTAAAGTCTGTAAGAGATAAATATCCTACAAAAACAATAATTGCTGGAAATGTTGTAACGGCTGACATGACACAAGAATTAGTCCTTAGTGGAGCAGACATTGTTAAAGTAGGTATAGGACCTGGAAGCGTATGTACAACAAGAATACAAACAGGTGTAGGCTATCCACAATTGAGTGCAGTTATAGAATGTGCTGATGCTGCACATGGACTTGGAGCACACATAATTGCTGATGGAGGATGCACATGTCCTGGCGATGTGGCTAAAGGTTTTGGCGGTGGTGCTGATTTTGTAATGCTTGGAGGAATGTTAGCTGGTCACGATGAGGGCAAAGGTAAAGTGGTAAAGGTTAATGGATCTAAATATATTGAATTTTATGGATCAAGCTCCGAAGTTGCTAATAAAAAACATTATGGAGGTTTATCAGACTATCGAAGCAGTGAAGGAAGGAAAGTAAGAGTGAAATACAGAGGAAAAATAAATGATACTATTTTAAATATCCTTGGAGGAATAAGAAGTAGCTGTACATATGTTGGAGCACCTTCATTAAAACAATTAAGTAAATGTACTACCTTTGTAAGAGTTTCAAATCAATTTAATGATACTTTTTTAAAGTAAAAACATTTGGTAGCGGGAAGTGGGATCGAACCACTGACCTCGGGCTTATGAGTCCCGCGCTCTAACCAACTGAGCTACCCCGCCATTAAATTCACGATGATATATACTACTTATTTTTTTTGTTTCAAACAAGAAAATCAAAGTTTGTTATTACAGCAAATAATAATTTCTTCGGCTAGATTTGTTCCTAATTCTTTTATTTTTTTTGAAAAATTATTTTTTATAACAATATTATTTTTTTTAGGGTAATCAGGTTTAATATCAACACCAACAATATTTTTCTTTAATTTATAAATTTGAGGCTTTAAGTTTTTTTTAATTATTTGATTTACGCTAGAATCTACATAAATTTGAAGGAAATTATCAATCTTATTTTTGTATATTTTTCTTGTTCTATTATTAAGACACAACACCGTATACATTACATTTATTCCATTATTTGTGAGAAACTTAATTAACTCACTAGAATAATTAGAGGCTGATATTCTTTCTTTTTTTGAAAAACCCTTTAATTGTAATAAAGACCTCATCTCATTACCTTGGATTAAAACCAAGTTCGAAATTTTTTTTCTCAATATTTTTGCAGTAACTCTAGAAATACTTGTTTTTCCAGCTCCAGAAAAGCCTTCTATCCAAAACAGAGTGCCTTTCTTTTTTGTTTTTTTTATAAATTTTTTACTAATCATCAAAATTAATTAATAAATTAATTGTTATACGAACTTATTATTAGGGCTAAATATCACACATTTTTTAATTTAATACTAAAAAAAACCTTTTTTTTTAAATCAATTAATATAATTAAACACTTAGGTATATTACAGTAAGTTATCAATATATCTATATAAACTTATGAAAAAAAAAATAAAAAAGAAAATCCTTGTAGATATGTCAGCTGCTATAATTCATAATGGTCATGTGAGATTAATAAAAAAAGCCTCAAAATTTGGCAATGTAATAATTGCACTTACCACGGATAAAGAAATTAAAAAACATAAAAAGTTAATTCCTGAATTAAATTATAAATTAAGAAAAGAAATTTTACTTGAATTTAAAAAAGTTTCAAAAGTAATACCTTGTAATTTTGAAATTACTCAAAATTTTTTAACAAAGCATAAAATTGATGCAATAGTTCAAGGTTCTGATTATTCAAAAAGAAAGTTTAAATGTAAAACAATTACTTATAACAGAACTAAAAATATAAGTAGTAGTATAATTAGAAATATAGCGGCAAAAAATATTAAGAATATATTTAAAAGAAAAAAATAAAATGAGCAAATATCTAAAAAAGATTATAATTAAAAAGAATTCAAAAATAAAACTATTTACACCAGGTCCAGCTAGTTTACTTGAAGAAAATATAAATGGACTTGAGCCTTGTTTTGGAAGAGGTGATAAAAATTATGAAAATATTGAAAATAAAGTTTTAAAGGGCATCTTAAATATAACTGGGCACCAAAAAATTGCTAGACTTCAGGGATCAGCAAGTATGGCTTTAGAAGTAATGATTTTAAATTTTGTTTATGGAAATATTTTGATTATAAAAACTGGTGTTTACTCTGACAGATTAAATTATATGTGTAAAACTGCTAAAAAAAAATACAATTATATAAAAAAAATTGATTACATTGACTCTAAATTCTACAAAGAAATAAATAAAAAATATGACTGGATACTAGCTTGCCCAGTCGAAACAAGTATTGGTTATAAGATTCCAATTTTTGAATTATATAAACTAAAAAAAAGATGTCGTTCTAAACTAGCTTTAGACGCAACAGCATCTATCGGTCTTGAAGAAGATCACAATTTATCAGATGTTGCAGGTTTTAGTTCTTGTAAAGGTCTATTTGGTTTGACAGGTGGTGCTTTTGTTACCTTCAATAAACAATTTCAAAACAAAATAGATGAATTTAATTTTGACATGAATAGTCATTTAAATAAAAAAATGACTGGTCCATATCATGCCATTTGCTCTTTAAAAAATGTTATTAATGATTATGCAAGTTACTCATATGCAGTAAAAATTAATAAAGAGAAATTTTGTAAAATAATGTCTAATTATTTATTATACGACAAAATAAATCAGCCCAAATTATGTACTTTAATAAATAAAAAAGTTAAAAAAAAAAGTAATTCAGTAGTACTTTATAAAAGTAGAGCAGATATTACTGGCTCAGTTGTTTGTCACTTAGGCGAAGTGCATTTAAAAAGAAAAGCAAAAGGGTTAATTTTGAATAGTATAAAGGTTAATTAAAATTCAAATACTAAAATTAAAATACTAAAATTCCAAATAATAATAGTCCAGTTGAAACTGCTGCAGAGAAATATATCTTTTTTATATTCTCTTTTTTATTGTTAACTTTAACTCTATTTAATAAGACATTTATGTTTGTACTTTTTGAGTTTTGATCCTCAGTGAAATCTTCTTCTAAATATTTTGAAACCATTTTATTTTTTACTGTGGTGAAAGCATTTTTCATAAAATTATTTAATCACTTAATTAAGATGTTTTCAAATGTTTTATTAGTAAGACAAATAAATTCCTAAAGAACCTAAGGTAGCCAAAAAGAAGATTAAAATTATTAAATTTTTTTTAAACTCTCTTTTTTCACTCGCCTTAAGTTTTGACTTAAGAACATTTATATCAACTCGATTTGAGAGAATTTTATTTGTTTTTAAAGGCTTTTCAGAAACGTTGTTCATCATGAGGGTCTCATTTTTTTTTACGTTTTCATCAAAGCCTTTAATATTCATAGTTTAATTTAAACACATAAGAGATTTACGAACAATTTAGATAAAGTTCAAAGTGGGTCGCAAATATGTTGACAAGTGACCAAATTGGGTCGTTAATATGCATTTTAAAAATTATGAGCTTATCACAAATAGATTTCTCTAAAACACTCACTGACGATCAAGTCTATGAAACTATTATGGGAAATTATTCAGATCTTAGTAAAGATTGGATATTTCATCAATGGAATTGGATGAATAATGTTTATGCTTCATTTAATGATCATAACAAATATATGATTATAATTTTACTTATTGAAAAAACTTTACAATTTTATGATACAATGAATATTCAATATAATTATGAAGAATATTATTCAAAATCCTACCTACAAATTGAAAAATTTAGTATCACAGAGCTGTGTGAAAAATTAGATTTACCTAAAGAAACTGTTAGAAGAAAAGTTTTAGAACTTGAAAAAGAAGGGGTTATAACTCGTAGTAAAAAAAAAATTATAATTGACCGAAAAGCTTTTACTTTTGTTAAACCAGATAATCAAATTAAAATTTCAGCAAAATATATCTATTTAGTTTACCAAGCACTTAATAAAGAAAAACTTTATCAAAAAAAACTTGATCAAAAATTAATCGAAAACATAATCAAAAAAAAATTTACTCTCTGTTGGAGATGGTTTTATAGAATGCAAATACCATTAATTATTGGTTATCAAAAATTTATGAGCGATCTTACTACATTTCATATTTGGGGAACAGTTTGTATGAATCAAGTTTTAAATGTTTCTAAACTATTAGAAACTGCTGCTGATAAACCTCCATTAGATCATTTTACAACCAGTCGTATCCTTATTGATAATGTAGGTACAGATATTGGTATAAGTGCAATGTCAATTTCCGAAATGACCTCGATACCAAGAACAACTATTATAAGAAAATGTAAATATTTATTAGATAACGATTTAATAAGAATTAATAAAAAAAAACAATATGTTTTAACTACTCTAAATTTTAGAAAAATCCTACCTTATCAAACAGAGGCTTTTAAATTTAAAGCAAAATTTATCCGAAAAGTTTTGAATCTTCTTGTAATTTCTTAAATTTAAAATAATTTATTATTTAAGTATAGTGAGGGATCATGGAGATAGTAACAAATATTGCGCCAATTGCATTGGCATTAATCATGTTAGGACTTGGTCTAGGTCTAACTATACAAGATTTTAAAAGAGTAATTTTATCTCCAAAAGATTTTACAATAGGAATTATTTGCCAAGTAATTCTTTTACCGATTATTGCTTATATACTAGTTTTAATTTTACGATTACCTATCGAAATAGCTTTAGGTTTAATGATAATTGCAGCTGCACCTGGTGGTGTTACTTCAAATGTATTGACTAAGTTTGCTAACGGAGATGTTGCATTATCAATTACATTAACTGCTGTAGGAAGTTTAATAAGCATTATTTCAGTTCCAATAATAGTTTTTACATCAGCAGACCTAATTGGTGTTACAGAAATATCTAAAGAAATTTCTATGACTGGTATTGCTTTAAAGATGGCGTTAGTAGTTACATTGCCAGTTATTATAGGAATGATCATTAGAGCTTTAGCAAAAAACTTTATTGCATCAAATTTAAATATCATAAATAAGATAACTGGATTTTTATTTATAATTATTTTTATTGCTATATGGATTGAAGAAAAAGATAGTATATTAGATTATATGAAACAAGCAGGATTAGCTGTGATAACATTAAATATTGTCATGATGATTTTAGCATTTTTTATAGCAAAAATTTTTGCAACTGGAATTCCTCAAAAAAAATGTATTGCCTTAGAATGTGGTTTACAAAATGGAACTTTAGCCGTCTTTGTTGCAACTCAAGTCTTTAATGATATTGCTTACGTAGTGCCAACAGCAGCTTATGCACTTATAATGTATATAACAGGATTTATATTTATATATATATTAAGAAATCAATCTTAATTTTTTAAAATTTGTTTGTTTTAAAACTTTATTCATTTTAATAATGATATATCAAATGAAATATATAAGATAATTAAGTTTATTAATGAAAATAATAATTACTGGCTCATCGGGCTTCATTGGTTTTCACTTGAGTAGAAAACTCCTTGAAAATGGAAACAAGGTTCATGGAATTGACTCTATGAATAACTATTATGATGTTAATCTTAAAAAAGCTAGATTAAAAATTTTAAGAAAATATAAAAATTTTTCTTTCACCAAAACAAAATTAGAAAACCAAAAAAAATTAAATAAAACTTTTTTCAAATTTAGACCTAAAATAGTAGTTCATTTGGCTGCCCAAGCTGGCGTAAGATATAGTATAGAAAAACCTAGGGTGTATCTCGATTCTAATATAACTGGTAGCTACAATATCATAGAAATTTCAAAAAAAACAAATGTAAAACATTTAGTTATGGCATCAAGCTCCTCTGTCTATGGAGCAAATAAAAGAATTCCTTTTAAAGAAATTGATAAAACTGAAACTCAATTGAGTATTTATGCAGCCACAAAAAAATCTAATGAGAGTATGGCTCACTCCTATTCAAATATATGGAAAATTCCTATTACTATGCTCAGATTTTTTACTGTTTATGGTCCTTGGGGTCGTCCAGATATGGCTTTATTTAAATTTACAAAAGGAATTTTAAAAAATAAAAAAATAGATGTTTATAATAATGGCAAAATGTATAGAGATTTTACTTATATAGATGACATTGTTAATGGAATTGAATTAATAATGAACAAAATTCCAAATAAAAATCAACTAGGAAAATTCAAAAATGATAGCCTATCAAATATAGCTCCTTTTAGAATTTTAAATATCGGAAATACAAAAAAGATTTACCTCATGGATTTTATTAAGCAAATTGAAAATGAGCTCGGGAAAAAAGCGAGAAAGAATTTTATGCCATTACAAAAAGGTGATGTAAAGCAAACTTTATCAAATACTACTTTATTAAAACAAATTACTGGTTACAATCCTAAGACAAATTACAAATTGGGTATTAAAAAATTTTTATATTGGTATTTAGATCATTACAATTAAATAACTGAGGTAAATTCTACAAATTCATGACCAAAATTATATTTGAGCATTTTTTATTTATAATTTACAATATATCTTGAAATGAATAAAATTCTTACACCAAATGAAATTTTACAATTTAAGGCAGATGGGGCAATTTTTTTAAAAGATAAATTTGATAAAAAATGGATTGAAAAATTAAAAAAAGGAATAAAAAAAGGAAAAAAAAATCCCAGCCCAAGATTTGTAAATCATACTAAAAATAAAAAAATGCCTGGATATTATGAGGATTTTTGGACTTGGGATTTACATGAAGAGTTTAAAGATTTTGTTTTTAACTCACCAACACCTAAGATTGCAGCTGAACTTTTAGAAGCTAAAAGTATTAATTTAGTTATGGATAATTGGTTTTTTAGAGAAGCAGGTTGTAAATCTTTACCACCTTTTCACCATGATATATCGTATTTTGATTTTGAAGGATCTATGTGTGTATTATGGATACCACTTGAGGATGTTAAAAAAGAAGATGGTATAGCATGGGTTAAAGGATCCCATTTATGGAATAAATTATTTTTGAGAACAAGATTTGACGATGGTCATTTTGTAGATGGAGAAGCTGGTATTGTAAATGGAAAAAAATATGAATTAGCTCCAAACATATTAGAAAACAAAAAAGATTATGAATTTTTACAGTGGGATCTTAAAGTTGGTGACTGTATTTATTTTGATATTAGAACTCTTCATGGTGGATTAAATTCTGTAACCCCTGAAAAAGATGTTCATAGATATACTTTAAGAATGGCAAAAGAAGATTCTAAGATTATTTATAGAGGAGATTGGGCCAGAGAAGAAAGAGCTATTATGGAAGGTAATGGCTATAAAAATGGTGATGATTTGTCTGGTAAAATGTTTCCTACTTTATTCAAAGCCAATTAACTTTTATAAAAAAGTCAGGAATTAAATATAAATTAGATATTTAACTTATCTTTAATATTATAAAACATAACAGCTAGTCTAAAATAAAATACTCTTAATCTTGGAAAAATAAATTTTTTAGGTAATCCTTTATATATTTTTGATATGTTTAAGTCTTTACTATTAGAAGAAAAAACTAATTTTGAAAGTTGTTTGCCAGTCCATGGGGCTGTACTCACACCTACACCATGATATCCAAAACCATAATATATTTCCTCATCTTCAATTTTTCCTATCGATGGAGTTAGTTTTTGCGACATAGCTATTAATCCTCGCCAACTATAATCTATTGAGATGTTAGACCAATCTGGAAAAATATTTTTAAAAAATTTTTCCATTTTTTTTGATCTATTGAAATTTGATTGGTCGCTTCCAATAAAATCGCCCCTTGTACCAAATAAAATACGATCATCAGGTAACTTCCTGTAATAATATAAAAGATTTTTAGTATTCATTATCGGCGAATAAGTTTTAAAATTATGTAAATCAATTTCATTTTTTGATAATTTTCTTGTTACTATAACATTTGATATTACTGGTAGTATTCTTGAATTCATTTGGGGTACTAAACCTTCTTGATAAAATCCGTTGGTTGCAACTACAATTTTTTTCGTATTAACAGATCCTTCGCTAGTTCTTAAAATATAAGAATTGTTATTTTTCTCAATCTTACTTACTAAAGAGTGCTCAAATATTTTTAAGTTTTTAGATAAAGCATACTTTGCTATTCCGTTAACAAATTTTAAGGGATTTATTGCAAAACCAGGTTTATATGAAAGGGCCCCGTATTGCTCAGTTCCTGTGTGACCAATTTTATCAAACTCCTCTTTAGAATAAATTTCAGTTTCAATACCAAATTCACTTTTATATATTTCTGCTTGCTCACTAATTTGTTTAAATTTATTTGGGTGGTGAGCCAAGATAAAATTGGAGTCACCGGTAACGTCACAATCAATATTATAATTTTTAATTAAGTTTTTTGTATAATTTGATCCCTCAATTGAATTTTTAAAAAATTTTTTTGTTTCATCTTTTCCATAAATTTTTTGTAGATTTTTAAAATTTGTTTTTATTGGTGGAAATGCACAAAAACCTCCATTACGTGATGAAGCACCCCATCCTACTTTACCAGCCTCTAGTAAAATTACATCAAGATTATAATTTTCAATCAAATTTATAGCACATAGCAGGCCTGTATAACCTCCTCCAATTATAACTACTTCACATTTAGTGTTTTCTTTTAATTTATCTAAATTAAAATTTTCATTAGATGTATCTTCCCAATAACTATTTACTGGTTTATCAAATTTATAAATATCTCGATGGTAAATATTTTTCATTTAATTAAAGTATAGATAAAGGATCAATAAACTCATGTCCAAATGCATTTGCAACAGCTTTGTAAGTCACATGACCCTTATGAACATTTAATCCTGCTAAAAAATTTTTATCCTCACTTAAAGCTTTTTGATAACCTTTGTTTGCAAGTTTAACCAAATAAGGAAGTGTTGCTTGGTTTAATGCAAAAGTAGAAGTTCTAGGAACTCCTCCAGGCATATTTGCAACGCAATAATGAACAACATCATCAACTATGTATGTTGGATCTCCATGAGTTGTTGGTTTGCTTGTTTCAACACATCCTCCTTGATCGATTGCAACATCGACTATTACTGAACCCCTTTTCATTAATTTAAGCATATCTTTAGTTACTAATTTTGGTGCTTCGGCTCCTGGAATTAAAACTCCACCGACAACTAAATCTGCTTCAGCAACTAACTTATTCAAATCTATTTTATCACTTTGTTCTGGAATAATTTTATCTCCAAACATTTCAACTAATTGTTTTAACCTTGCTTCAGATTTATCTACAACATGAACTTTGGCTCTCATACCAGTGGCTATTATTGCAGCATTTTCTCCTACTACACCTCCTCCAAGAATTAATACATTTGCCGGCTCACCACCTGGCGCCCCACCTAAGAGTACTCCTCTGCCTTTTTGATTTTTTTCTAAACAATGTGCTCCAGCTTGAACTGACATTCGTCCTGCAACAGCACTCATTGGCGCAAGTAAAGGAAGTCTACCATTATCATCTGTAACTGTTTCATAAGCAATATTAATACTTTTTGATTTAATTAATCCCTCTGTTAATTCTTTTGCAGCAGCTAAATGAAGATAAGTATAAACAATTTGATTTTCTCTAATCATGTTTACTTCAACTTTTTGAGGTTCTTTTACTTTAACAATTATTTCAGCATCGTTAAATATATCAGATGCTTTACCTACAATCTTTGCACCAGCTTTTGTATATTGATCATTTTCAAAACCCGCTTCAAAACCACCATTATTTTCGACTAAAACTTCATGCCCTTCAGACACTAAAGTTTTTACACTTTCAGGTGTTAGCCCTATTCTATTCTCTTGAGGTTTAATTTCTTTAGGTACGCCTATACGCATTATCTCTCTCTGTTAACTATAGATATAAAAATATAAACTAGTTAGTTTTTTTGGTTCTTTTGATAGTTAGTAATACCTGTTCTCAATTTGTCAATTATCTCATCAATGTGTTTTTCTTCACAGATAAATTGAGGTGCAATAATTAAACAATCCCCTGTAGCTTTAAAATTAACACCTGCTTCATAACATGCCTTGAAACATTCATATCCAGCTTTACCAGGCTTACCTTTCATCTTCATATCAATTCCACCCATCATTCCATACCCTCTTATGTTTTCTACCGACTCTAAGTCTTGAAGAGAAAACAAACCTTTTTGGAAATATGGAGCTAAGTTTTTTGCTCTATTAAAAATATTATCTTTTTCAAAAATATCTTGAACAGCTAATGCAGCAGCAACAGCGACTGGAATTCCAGAATAAGTATATCCATGAAATAACTCAACTGATCCCATTGGTGATGCGTCCATTACTGCATCATAAATTTCATCTTTACATGCAACAACACCCATTGGAACAACACCATTAGTAGTTGCTTTAGCCATTGTCATTATATCCGGAGTTACTCCAAATTCATGACTTGCAAAAGATGAGCCTGTTCTTCCCCAGCCAGTAATTACTTCGTCAAAAATTAAAAGTATTCCATGTTTATCACAAATTTCTCTTAACTTTTGCAAATATCCTTTTGGCGGAACTAATGTACCAGTTGATCCTGCTATTGGTTCGACAATACATGCAGCTATATTTTCTGGACCAAAGTTACTTGCAATTCTTTCTAAATCATCTGCTAAATCTCCACCAGTTTCTGGTTGACCACTTACAAACTTATGTTCTGGTAAATGCGTATGTCTCATATGTTGAACGCCGGGCATTAAAATACTTGCAAAAGTTTTTACATTATTAATCATTCCACCAACAGATACACACCCTATGTTCATTCCGTGATATCCTCGTTCTCTACCAACAAATCTAAATCTATGAGCATTTCCTTTTGCTCTGTGGTAAGCTACGGCTATTTTAATTGCTGTTTCAACAGCTGTTGAGCCACAAATAGTAAAAAACATTTTGTTTAAATTTCCAGGAGTATGTTTTGAAATTTTTGTAGCTAATTCAAATGAACCTCCAAAACCTTGTTGAAAAGGTTGTGCATAGTCTAAAGTTTCTAATTGTTTAGTTACTGCTTCTGTAATTTCTTTTCTGCCATGGCCTAATGGATTACAAAACAATCCTGAGCTAGCATCAATTTGTGTTTTTCCGTGATGGGTCTTTAAATATACTCCTTTTGCTTCAGTTATTAATCTTGGGTTTTGTTTAAAGTCTTTGTTAGATGTAAATGGCATCCAATGTTCATTCAATGAATTTGGAACTGAAGTGCGATTTTCTGAGCTCATAATTTTTTTTTATAAATTTTAATAATTAGTAATTATTAGATTCTTTAGACTATATAAGGTTAATTAACCACCAAAATAATTGACGCAACTTTAAGTTGTATTCAAAATAAACACTTTTTTGTTTTACTTCTCTACTGATTTAATTTTAAACTTAGGACATATAAATAATTAACAAAGAGGATTAAATGAAAAAAATAATTAGCTTTCTTTTAGGATGTTTTGTTGCTCTTAACTTGAGTATTACAGCTGCTAATTCAGCTGCAAACGAAGTAAGAGTAGCTTACTTTCTAGAATGGCCAAGTCCAAATCTAGAAGACATGATCAAAAAGAATTATGCAAAAGCTTTAGGTGTACCAGTTAAATGGACAAACTTCACAAATGGTGGAGCAATGACTGATGCTATGTTAGCGGGAGATATTGATATTTCTTACTCTCAAGGATTAGTACCATTTATCAATGCAGTAAAGTCTAAAGCACCAATTAAATTAGTTGATGTTGCTATGGAGTACGGAATGGGAGGAACTACTTGTGTTACTTCTAATGCTTCTGGCATCACAAAAGCTAATGGTTCAGAATTGGAAGGTAAAAAAGTTGCTGTTCCACTTGGAACAATGGCTGAGTATGTTTTCGATGAAAGTATGAAGGTAATTGGAGCTGACAGAAATAAAATGGATATCATTCAAATGGACCCTGAAGAGGGTGCTGCTGCATTAGTAAGTGGTGATGTTGTAATGGCATGTTTATTTGGTGGTAATTCAATTAAAGCAGCTCTTGCAGTTGGAACAAAGGTATTAACTGTTCAAGAAGCTAGAGATGCAGGTATCTTGGGTATAGATATTACTTCAGTAACTACAAAGTTTATGAAGGAAAATCCAGGAATGCTGAGAACTTTCGTAGAAGTTACTCATGAAGCAAATGCAAGATATCATGCAGGTAAACACGATGTAAATGCATTATCTAAAGCTTCTGAAATGAAAGTTGCTGACTTAAAAGAAACTTTAGCAGGAATGAAATTCTTAACTCCTGAAGAAACTAAAGAATCAATGGAGAGCGGAAATCTTCATAAATTCCTAGAGGGTATGGGTACTCCTAGAGGAAATGTGGATACAAGTTTCTTACCTCTATAATTTTATAGAGAAAAAAAAAATTAATAGGCGCCAATTGAATAAATTGGTGCCTATTTTTTTAATAAAATTTTATTATAAAGTTATTTATGAGTGATTTAGTTTCTCAAAATCTAAATATGATTTTTAAAACTCCTAAAGGAGAAACAGTTCATGCATTAAAAGATCTAAATTTTACACTTAAAAAAGGAGAACTATTAACAGTTCTCGGACCATCAGGTTGTGGTAAAACAACTTTATTAAACATCACTGCTGGGTTTATTAGACCAACTTCTGGAAGTATCACTTTAAATAATTATGAAATTGATGGCCCTGGTGTTGAAAGAGGCATGGTCTTTCAACAAGGTGCTTTATTTGAATGGCTAACAGTAACAGAAAATGTGAACTTTGGATTAAGAATGAAAAAAAAAGATCCGGTTGAAACTCAAAAAAAAGTTGAAGAATGGTTAGATATTGTTGGATTGAAAGGATTTGGCAATACACCAACTTATCAATTATCAGGTGGTATGCAACAAAGAGTTGCTCTAGCAAGATGTTTAATTAATGATCCAGATTTAATTCTAATGGACGAACCTTTGGGAGCTCTTGATGCTTTAACAAGAGAAAAAATGCAATCTTTAATTTTAAAAATTTGGAAAGAAACTGGAAAAACAATTATTTTAATAACTCACTCAGTTGAAGAAGCTTTATTACTTGGTGAAAGACTCTATGTAATGGCTCCTCGACCAGGACGAATACACAAAGAATATAATCTTCCCTTTGCTTCTATGGGATTAAAAGAAGACTTAAGAGAAATTAAAAAAAATAAAGATTTTGCTGAAAAACGTGAAGAAATATTAGAAATGATTTGGAATATGGAAGAAGAAATCATGGGGAAAGAAATATAAATGTTAACACAAATAGTCACTTTTTTAATTTTTTTTTCTATTGTTGGATGCATTCTTTATGGTAGACGGTTAATAAAAACTGAGAAAGTTGATGCAGTTTTTGGAAATCCTGAGAGAGCACTAGGTGGTACTCATTGGGTTATTGTTGGAAGTAGTTTTCTTTTGTTAATATGGCTTTATTATTCTTGGGATATCGCAAAGGGTTTTTATCCAAAATCAGCAAATGAACTTTGTCAGGTAGGAAAAGTAAATGACTCATTACTTGGATTAAAATATCAATTTCCAATAGAAGAAAGAGAGTTAAAAAGTACTTCCCAAATAAAAAAAGAAAATAAAAATCTCAAGAAAATCACAATTGAAATTCAAAATTCTGATACGATCAATGATCAATACAAAACAATTCTTATTAATTTCATAAATAAGACTGATCAACTAATACCACTATTAACTAATGATGATTTACTTGAAAATGAAACTAAGCAAAAAATTAGTGATATAACAGGAAGAATTAATATCTTAACAGAAAATTTTCAAAAACCAGATTACCCATTTGAAACTGAACAAGAGCTCAACGATAGACTTAAAGCTGTTGAGGAAGAGGGCGGTTGGGGGATTACAAAAATAAATGCTGGTTCAGGAAGTATTGAAAATACACTAGAGGTACCATTAATACCAGCGACTGATAGAGGTTTAAAATTTCATGCAGCAGCTAAAGAGTTAAATTCTATAAGCGATGATTTTTTTAAATTACGAAACCACAATCCACAATTTAAAAATAAAATAAAAGAAATTAAAGATGAAATTAAAGCTTTTAGAAAGGGATTAAATGATAGTGAAGAAGTGACATCAACTTATGCTAAAAATATTGTCAAAATTGCAAGAAGAATAGAATTTGCAAGTATATACCCACCAAATGCATTAAACAAAATGCAAAATGCTATTGTTAAATTTGATAATGCACAATTACAAGCTCAAGGTGGCTTAAGGTTTATAGATATCTTATTATTTCCTGCTGGGACAATTATTGCTAGTGGACCAAGTTGTTCAGAACAAGGGTCAGGAAGATGGCTTCCAAAACCATCTGATACTTTTAATAAATTTATACTCATGTCAAAACCAAGTGTTGGTTATAAAGATATCCCTCTTCTTTGGATAAAAATGGTAGACTTAAGTGGTTTAATAGGTTTTATTATTCCAGATTGGATAGCAGATTTTCTACCAGGAGAATACCCTGTTCATACTAAAGACGGAATAGTAAAACAAAATTTTAAAAGCACTGTTCTCAAAGTTGCTACAGGTGATTTTAATTTATTTAAAATACCTGTTCCTCATGGACACATTTGGGATTCTTTTATGAGAGTATTCTTAGGATTAGTTTTTGGAATACTTATAGGTGTTCCATTAGGATTGTTTATGGGATTAAATAGATTTGCAAAAGGTTTTTTTGATCCTCTAATTGAACTATATAGACCTGTTCCTCCTTTGGCTTGGGCACCATTAATCATTTCAGTATTAGGTATAGATAATACTGGAAAAGTATTTTTGTTATTTATGGTTTCACTTTCTATAATGATAATTTCAGCTAGAGCTGGTGCTTCTGGTACTCAACTTTCAAAAATTCATGCAGCTCACTCATTGGGCGCCTCAAAAAAACAAATATTAAGATATGTAATTTTCCCTAATTCTTTACCTGAAATATTAACAGGAATAAGAGTTGCAGTTGGAATGTGCTGGGGAACTTTGGTTGCAGCTGAATTTTTAGCAGGTACCACTGGTATTGGATTTGTTGAAAATGTCGCAAAAAAATATTTTCAATATGAAGTTATTTGGATCACTATTTTTATAATGGGAATGCTTGGCCTATTATTTGACATAACTTTAAGAAAAATAATTGATAAGACAATTCCTTGGCGTGGAAAAGGATAATTTGAAAACTAAAAATATTAGAAAAGAAATTGTTAAAATTTTTAAAAAACATGGTCTTAGTAATGATCATGCAGTAATTTCAGCCAATGCAGTAATAAATGCAGAATTAGTTGGTGCATACGGACACGGTTTAACAAGATTAAAGATGTATTGCGATCGAATTTCAAAAAAAGTAATCAATCCTAAACCTAAAATAAAAATTAAAAAGATTTCTCAATCAATTTCTCATGTAGACGCTGATAATAGCATTGGATTTGTAGCAGCAGATATTGCTATAAAAAAAGCAATTCAAAATGCAAAAAAAACTGGAATTGGTTTGGTGGCAGTTAAAAATAGTGGTCACTATGGATTGTCAGGTTATTACGCTGAACAAGCTGTTAAAAAAAATTTAATCACAATGATTTATACTAACGCTCCACCTGCTATTGCTCCTCATGGTGCATTAAAAAGTTTATTTGGGACTAATCCAATTTGTTTTGGAACTCCAACTGGCTCAAAAGTACCTTTCATTTTAGACACATCTATCTCAATGATTAATAGAGGCAAGATTAGGTTTGCAGCTAAGAATAATAAAAAAATACCAGACGGAGTTGCTTTAGATAAATTTGGTAAAATAACAACTGATCCTAAAAAAGCTCTTCAAGGAGTACAACTACCTATAGCAGGTTTTAGAGGATCAGGTTTAGCATGGATGGTTGATATTTTAAGTGGTGTTATTACTGGTGGAAATCATGCAGGAAGAGTAAAAGACCCTTTTGATGATTTTTCCGGTCCACAAAATATTGGTCATTTATTTATCACATTTAAAACAAATTTATTTGTCAAAAATTATAATAATAGAATTAAAGATAATATTAAAAAAGTTAAAAGATTACCTAAAATCAAAGGAATAAAAGAAATTGTATATCCTGGTCAAAATAAATATAAAAGATTGCAAATAAACTCAAAAAAAGAAATTAAATTAACTGAAGTAATTAAAAAAGACTTAGAGTTATTAAAAAATTAGATATGCTTTCAAATAAAGAAATTGTTGTACCTAATAATTTGCTTAATGTGGCTCACAAGAAAAAAGGTGTCAAAGCAGGCATTGTCAATGCTGGAAAACCTTTGCCGATGTTATCTGTTCAAGATGCGGTAACTGAAAACTTGATAGAGCCAATTTTTATTGGTGATGAAAAAGAGATTTTAAAATGTGCTGAAAATTTAAAATGGGATATTTCAAAATACGAAATTATTCATGAACCTTCAGAAAATAATACTGCAGCAATTGCTGCAAAGCTTGCTAGTGAAGAAAAAATCAAAATTATTGTTAAAGGGCATATTCATACAGATGTTTTAATGAAAGAAGTTCTAAAAAGAGAATACAACTTACTTGGAAAAACTAGATTAAGTCATATTTGGCATATGACTTTAGACAAAGAAGACAAGCCGCTTATCATAACTGATGGTGCTCTAAATGTTTTACCTAATGTAAAAACTAAAATGCATATTTTAAAAAATGTAATAAATTTTTCTAATAGAATTGGAATTGAAAGACCTAAAATTGCTGTGTTGTCTGCTACTGAAGAAGTTTTAGATAGCGTACCAAGTTCCAAAGAAGCTGAAGAAATTACAAAATTAGCTAAAAAAGAAAATTTAAATGCTGATGTTTTTGGTCCACTAGCATTTGATAATAGTATTTCAAAAAAATCTTCTGCTATTAAAGGAATTAAGAATGATGTAGCGGGAATGGCTGACGTTTTATTAGTTCCAAGTGTAGAAACAGGGAATGGGTTAGTCAAAATGTTAATTTATTTTTGTGGAGCTTGTGCAGCTGGTGTAGTTGTTGGTGGTAAAGTACCAGTTGTAATTACTAGTCGATCTGATGAAGCACAAGCAAGATTAGCTTCAATCGCAGCGGCAGTTGTTGCATTAGATTAATTGTTTGATTGCAATAAAATCAAAATTGTCTTAAATAATTCATCAATAAAAAGAGGAATATAATGGCAATCACGTATTTAAAAAAATCACCCAAAACATCATCAACGGATGACACAAAAACAACTGGTATTGTTCAGGATTTATTAAAAGACATAGAAAAAACTAGAGAACAAGGATGTATTGATCTAACTAAAAAATTTGACAAATATGAAGGTGAGATTGTTGTATCAAAAGAAAGAATTGAAGAAATAAAAAAAGGTTTAGATCAAAAAACTAAAGATGATATTCAGTTTTCTTATGAAAGAGTTAGAAAGTTTGCTGAAGCTCAACTTAAAAATTATGGTCAAGACTTTGAAGTCGAGTTGTCTGATGGTTTATATGCTGGTCAAAAATTAATCCCTGTTAATACAGCTGGATGCTATATACCTGGTGGAAGATATGCTCACATAGCTTCTGCTGTGATGAGTGTCACTACAGCAAAAGTTGCAGGTGTAAAAAATATTATTGCTTGTAGTCCTCCTAAAGAAGGTGTGGGAGCTCATCCTACTATAGTTTATACAGCTGATCTTTGTGGTGCTGATGTAATCTTAAATTTAGGTGGTGTTCCAGCTATTGCTGCTATGACTAATGGACTATTTAAAAATCCTCCGGCAGATATAATTGTTGGTCCAGGAAATCAATTTGTGGCAGAAGCAAAAAGAATTCTATTTGGAAAAGTTGGTATTGATTTATTTGCAGGTCCAACTGAAATCGGAATTATTGCTGATACAAAAGCAGACCCTGAAATAGTAGCTGTTGATTTAGTTGGTCAAGCTGAACATGGTTATAACTCTCCTTGTTGGCTGTACACAACAAGTAAGGAGCTTGCTGAAAAAGTAATGAAAAGAGTTCCAGAATTAATTGCAGAACTTCCTGAAGTTCCAAGAACAAATGCTGATGCAGCATGGAGAGATTATGGAGAAGTAATACTTTGTGATACTGATGAAGAGATGGTTAAAATCAGTGATGAATATGCTCCTGAGCACTTAGAAGTTCAAACAGAAAATTTAAAATGGTTCCATGAGAAATTAACTAATTATGGTTCTTTGTTTGTTGGTGAAGAAACAACAGTAGCTTACGGAGATAAATGCTCTGGAACAAATCATATTTTACCAACTAAAGGTGCTGGAAGATATACGGGCGGTTTATTTGTTGGAAAATTTATCAAAACTTTAAGTTTCCAAAGAATGACGAAAGAGTCTACCGAACTTGTTGGTGCTGCTGCAGCTAGAATATCTAGATACGAAGGTATGGAAGCTCATGCAAGAACAGGTGATGTAAGATTAAAAAAATACGGTTACTCTAACTAATAATATCTTTTAGCACATAAATTGTAAGCAAACTCATAAAGCTAATAATAAATATATTTATTACTTTCCATACTTTGTAACTTTGGGCATATTTAGATAAATAAGAGGACAAATATCCTATTAAAAAAAAGAAAACAAATGATGCAATTGAAGCCCCTACTCCAAATAATATCTTTTGATTAAAAATTAAATTTTTTGAAAAGTTGCCTAAGAAAAATACTGTATCTGAATAAACATGTGGATTTAAATATGTAAAACCAAGAGTTTTAATAAAAATATTAAATTTTGAAATATCTGGAATATCATTATTAAAATTTACTTTAAGATTAAAAGATTTAATTTTTGTATAAATAAAGTGAAGTAGGAAAATTATTAAAAGAATATTGAATGTTAGTTCAATTGTTGGATTAAAGTATTGAATAAAATAGTGAAAAAGAAATATCCCTAAAAAAATTAATATTAAATCTGATATTGAACATACAAAACAAACTAAAAAAACATGTTGTTTCTTTAAACCTTGCTCAATTACGAAAATATTTTGTGCACCTATAGCAAAAATTAAACTTAACCCAGTGAAAAACCCTAATATTAGGTATTCCATTCAACGCTTAGATTAATCTGCGTTGGCTGTTAGTGTCTTAATCTCTAAAATATTTTCGTTAGGATCTTTAACAAAGAAAGTTTCCTGTTCATATTTTGTGCCTTTAAATCTTAAATAAGGCTCATCATAATATTTTGTTCCATTATCTTTCAATCTTTGTTTAAGAGCATCAAAGTCTTTTCTAGATAAGTGAACCCCAAAGTGAGGAACAGAAACATTCCCCATATCTACATCATGTCTCTCATTATCTAGTTTGTGCTCACTTGCATGAAGTGTTAATTCATTTCCCCAAAAATCCACATCTGCCCACTCTTGAGCAGCATTATCAAGTCTACAGCCCAAAGCTTCACTATAAAACTTTTTAGCTGTTTCTAAATCCCCACAAGGAATAGCCAAGTGAAAACAATTTGTATTTTTGTACATTTCAACCCTCTTTAAATTGCGTATTTGATTACTATATAAAGTATATACATTTTTTAATCAACTGTTAGAAAACTCAAAAAAATATGAATGATTTTTTGCAATCTATAATTGATCGTGATCCTGCGGCAAAATCTAAGTTAAGTTTAATCTTAACTTACCCGGGTGTTAAGGCAATTTTTTTTTATAAGATTGCAAATTTTTTTGCTATTGCAAAATTCGATTTAGTTGCAAGAATTATTTCACAAACTTCTAGATTTTTAACTGGCATAGAAATTCATCCAAAAGCAAAAATTGGAAAAAATTTATTTATTGACCATGGTATGGGTGTTGTAATTGGTGAGACTTCTGAAATTGGAAATAATGTTACAATCTATCATAATGTTACACTAGGTGGAATTGCTCCAAGCATAAATTCAAATGATCAAAGAAATATGAAAAGACACCCAACTTTGGAAGATAATGTTGTTGTTGGATCGGGTGCCCAAATACTAGGGCCAATCACAATTGGTAAAAACTCATTAATTGGGTCAAACTCAGTTGTAACAAAAAATGTACCTGAAAAATCAGTAATGGCAGGTATACCAGCTCGAAGAGTTGGAGATGCTACTAAAGGATTTAAACCTTATGCTGTTACAGACGAAGATAAAGAATAATGAAAAATACTAAAAATAATTTTATAGATTCAATTGGAAACACTCCCCTAATAAAATTAAAAGCAGCATCAGAAATTACTGGATGTAATATTTATGGTAAGGCTGAATATTTAAATCCAGGTGGCTCAGTAAAAGATAGAGCAGCCTTAGCTTTAATTAAAGACGCACAAGAAAAGAAACTAATATCTGAGGGTGGTATTGTGGTCGAAGGAACTGCGGGAAATACTGGTATTGGATTATGTCTTTTAGGAAATTCTCTTGGTTATAAAACTATAATTGTAATGAATGACAATCAAACACAAGAAAAGAAAGATACATTAAAAAATATTGGTGCTGATTTAAGATTAGTGCCACCCAAGCCTTATAAAGATGATGGAAACTACGTTAAAGTTGCTGGAAGGCTTGCTGAAGAATTAAAAAGTACAAACAACAAAGGTGTAGTTTGGGCTAATCAATTTGATAATACTGCTAATGCTAAAGGACATTACGAAACTACTGGTCCCGAGATTTGGGAACAAACAGATGGTAAAGTAGATGGATTTATCTGTGCATCTGGTACTGGAGGAACAATTGGTGGTGTTAGTAAATATTTAAAAAAGAAAAATAAAGATGTTAAGATTTATCTTTCTGACCCTACTGGCTCAGCTCTATATAATCATATAGTGAATGGAGAATTAAAATCAGAAGGTGGATCAATTACTGAAGGTATTGGCTCAAGTAGAATAACTAAAAATTTTGCTGAAGCACAAATAGATGGGGCTTTTTCTATTAGTGATCAAGAGTCGTTACCAATACTTTATGATCTAATTCAAAACGAGGGATTAAGTTTAGGAACAAGTTGTGGAGTAAATATTGCAGGAGCAATTAGACTTGGTAAAGAACTTGGTCCAGGTAAAACAATTGTAACAATCCTTTGTGATAAATCAGATAAATACAACTCAAAGATGTTTAACAAAACATTTTTAAGGGAAAAAAACCTACCTATACCTAGCTGGTTATAATATCGCATACCAGCCATGTAACAAAACTGTTACATTTTTAGAATAATATTAATTAACATAACGGTCATATGAAAAAATATATTTTAATAATATTATCTTTTTTAATTTTTAATCTTGCGCATGCAGGAATGAGTAACAGTGATAAAAAAAAAGCCTGGGAGTGCAGTGGAATTTACATGGCTAACTACTTCTTACCTTCGGGCGAACAATTTGAATACAGTATGAAGGAAAAGTCTATGGCATCAGTGAAAGTTATGAAAACATACGCTCTAGAAGTAGGTATCTCTGAAAAAGAATGGGATGAGGGCGTAAACAAAGCTGTAGATAAATACTATGGTTCTAAGTATGACAAAGCAAAAACGGAAGATTGTCATTCATTTATAGAGGCATCAATTCCCAATGGAGCTGAAAGAGTAAAAAAAGTAGTTCAAACTTTATATTAAAAATTAAGAGAGGAGATAAAATGACAAAAGCTTACCTAGTAGCAGTTCCTAAGGTCACGAACGCAGATATGTTTGGGAAAGAATATGCTAGTAAAGTTGCAGACACACTAAAACCTTTTGATGGAAAGTTTCTTGTAAGAACTCCAAATAAATTGGTCTTAGAGGGAGATGAGCCAACTCTTACAGTTGTGATGGAGTTCCCGAATAAAGAAAAGGCTTTAGGCTGGTATAATTCTGAAGAACATCAAAAAATTGTTGTTCACAGAAGAGCGGCAACAGATCCAAAAAGTACAATTGTTATCTGTGAAGAGTCAAACACATATTAAATTAATTAAGTAAAGGAGAAAAAATGGAAAAAGAAATGTTAGTACACCTTAAACTTAAAGAGGGTAAATTAGAAACTTTCATGGGTTGGATGCAATCAGATGAAGGCATGGGCGTTAGAAAAAGTGTTGCCTATCCTGAAAAAACAGTTGGAGCAATGATACCAGATAAAAGTGGGATGTTATTTAAAGTTAATGTTCATAATGAAGCTGGAATGAAAGAATTTGTAACCGGTAATAATCCTACCGCAAAAGCTATCTATGCAGAGTGTGTAGAAAGTGCTCAGTTGTATGAACTATCAAAAGTGAACCTTTAAAGGAAAAAATATGAAAAACTATATAGTAACACATACTTTTAAATCAAAAGAAGCTAAAGCTAAAATGATTGAAGTTACTGGCTCAATGTCAATGGAAGATATGACTAAAGCAATGACAAGTGAAAATGCAAAATGTCAAATGAGCTGGAATACGCCAGGTGACAATTTAACAATGTATTGTTGGTGGAAAGGTACTAGCCCTGATGCGATTAATAAGCAATTAGAGTCGATGAACGATTTCTATGAACCTCATAAGTTTGTAGAGTGTACAGATGACGTCATAGATTTTAATGCTAAATAAAAAAAAGGATTAGAAGTGAAAGTAATTTATACAAGAACAATGAGAGTAAAAGATGATGGCCTAGGAAAAGCGATGGAAATTGGAAAAGGCTTAGCAGCAGTTAGAAAAAAACATTACCCCAACCATGATGTTTATTTTTCTTTTCAAATGGGTGGAGACCCAAGAACAATAAGAGAAACTTTAATAGGACCTATGTTTGAAGGTGATAATGATGCTGATGCTAACATGTCTGCAGATCCTGAGTATATAAAACTTCAAGAGCAATTGAAAGAAGTTGCAATAGAAGGTACTATTGAAGATGAAATAAGACCAATATTTAGTTAAGGAATTTAAATATGATAGAAAAATTTAATGGAATATTTTATTTAGCAGTTTTTATAATTCATTTTATAGGTTTTGCTTATTATGGATTTAGATGTGTTTTCCAAACTAAATCCTTTTTAGATCAATATGGCATTGATGATACTGGTGCCGGAATGGTTAGATTTTTTGGGTCAATATTTTTTGGTTCAGTAGCTATGGCTATATATGTTGGGTTCATTAGACCTAATGGTTTAGAGGCGACATGGGGTTTCTTTAATCTAATTTTCTTACAAAACTTATCTGCTTTTATAGTTGGTTTTTATAATACAAAAATAAATAAACTTGGACATACAGATAAAACTTCGGATGAAGCAATTTATGCTCCTTTAGTTTTAACTCTTTTAAGTGCTGTATTATGTTACGGTCTTGCAGATAAAATCTATATTTAATAGGAGAAAGTATGTCGATAATAGAAAAAATGACCAAAATAGTTAACGAGGGTGATACCGTTGGCGCTGAACAAGTAATACACGATGATTTTAAGTTTTTAATGCATTCATCAGGCAATACATTGAGTAAAAAAGATGTAGTTGAGTGGATTAGTAAAAAGGACGTTAAAAAAGATAACGTAAGAGTGCTTTTTGAAAATAATGAGGTTGGCTTTGAACATGCAATGGTAACTTTTAACGATGGCAATAAAGAAGCTGTTATGTCTTATTATAAATTTAAAGATGGCAAGGTTGTTCACCAAGAAACAGGTGCTACCAAATTACCAAAATAAAGTGTAAGCTTTTTGAATGTTTCCAAAAAAATATTCAAATTTGTTATTTATATTCTTTATGGGTCTTGGCATGAGTTTACTAATGACACTTATAATTACCTATATAAATACAGGTTATGATGAATTTTATTACAAAAGATTTTTTAAAGCTTGGTCTGTAAGCCTACCGGTAGCATTGATTGCTACAACAATTGTAGCTCCAATAATGCAAAAATTTGTAGATAAAATTACCAAATAAGAATAATCTTTAAAAGTGAGTAATATAATTGCATACATAGTTCTTTTACTTGCAGTTATTTTGGGTACTGCATCAAATGGTTTTGCTAAAGGAGCAAATGGTTTTACATTGTTAATTCCAAGCATATTAACTGCAATAACAATAGTTGGTTGCATGTTTACATTATCTATTGTTATGAAAACTATTCCTGTAGGTATCACTTACGCCTCTTTTGCAGGCCTTTGTATAATTGCTACGACTATTGTTGGTATATACAAGTTTAATCAAATGCCTGATCTTTATACTATCATTGGTTTAATTTTGATTATCTCAGGCGTATTAATAGTTAACCTTCTTGGTAAAACTAGTTAGATACAGGTTTTAAAATTTTGAGTATTTTATTGTGAAGACTTTTATTTGCTGAACAAATAATATTTCCGGCTTTTCTAGCATCATCATTTTTCCAAGTTGCAACTATACCACCCGCAGCTCTAATTATTGGTATCAAAGCATGAATATCCCAAATTTTATTTCCACATTGAATAACAATATCAAGTTTGCCTTCTGCAAAATGAGAATAGCTTAATGCATCTGAACAAGGAAATTGCATTCGTTTTAATATTTGTGGGATTTTTTTTTGTTGGTTTAAAGATAAAGATCCATGAAAAGCTGCTGACAATTTCATGTCTGAAAACGTTGCTTTGCTATTTACTTTTATTTTTCTTTTTTTTCCATTTTCTGATACATACGATGAATTTAAAGAAGTATTAAAATAATATTTTTTAAGTATTGGAAAATTTGCAAGACCTATTACTGGATATCCATTATAATTTAAAGAAATTAAATTACTCCATGTCGGGTTGCCTATAACAAATGATCGTGTTCCATCGATAGGATCAATAACCCAGGAGTATTTGCTTTTTGATTTTTTATAACCAAATTCCTCTCCAATAACTTGGTGATTAGGAAATTTTTTATTGATTTCTTTTCTGATAAACTTTTCAAATGCTTTGTCAGCGCTCGTAACTGGATCATAACCTCTTCCTTTAAGTTTATTAGATACTTTGAATGATTTATTTAATTTAGAGTAATAAAATTTAGTTAATTTTTTAGCTAAACTCTCAATAAAATTAGAATAAGCTTTATAATCTGTAGATTTTAACATTGGCAGAAGGACTAATACTATTTTATTCCTATTGATTAAAGCTTAATTTTAAATAATGATTTAAATAATAAATGAAAATTGAATTAGAAAATAACAAGGTATTTTTTGAAAATCAGGGTAAAAAAAAAGAAATACATCCTTTTTGGTTAAGAGAAAGAGTAAATGGAGACACTTTTGTAGATAAAAATACTCAACAAAGGTTATTTGATCCAACAGAACTTAAAGAAAATATAAGGATTGATTCATTAAATATATCAAATGACTGTTTGGAAATTACTTTTAATGATGGAGTGCACACAAAATTAGCAATCCAAAATATTCTCAAAGAATTTTCAAATATTAATGACGTAAAATATATAAGCAAAATAAAATGGGACTCTTTTTTAAAAGATTTTAATAATTTTGAATTTAAAGATAATTTTTTTGAAGAGGAAGAAATGTATAAAGCTTTGATAAGTTTTTACCAATATGGTTTTGTAATATTTAAAAAAGTTCCTACTAAAGACAATTTTATTGTAAATTTTGCAAATTCGATAGGTAGTATTAGACGAACCAACTTTGGAGAATTTTTCAATGTTAAATCTAAACCAAATCCAAATGATTTAGCATATACTTCACTTCCATTAGCTCCTCATACAGACAATCCTTATCGAAATCCTGTTCCATGTATTCAAATTTTGCATTGTATCGAAAATGAAGTAAGTGGAGGATTGTCTACTTTAGTTGATGGCTTCACAGTAACAGAACAACTAAAAAAGGATTTTCCTAAATATTATAAAATTTTAACTGAAATCAAAGTAAGGTTTCAATTCATAGATCAAAGTGTGGTGTTAGAAAATTGGGCAGAGATGATACAACTAGATGAATTTGGGGAATTTAAGCAAGTACGATTTAGTCCAAGATTAGATTTTGTGCCTCTAATGGATAAAGAAAAATTAGAATTATACTACTCAGCAAGAAAAAAAATATCTGAACTTTACAATTCTGATGATTATAGAATTGAATTTAAGCTTCAACCGGGTGATCTGTTAATGATGGATAATCATAGATTGCTTCATGGTAGAACAGCTTACGATGCAAATGAAGGTAATCGTTTTTTACAAGGATGTTATATAGACTATGACAGCACAGAAGGTAAACTTAAACATTTAAAGAGAAAATTTAACTTTTAAGAAAGATTATTAATTTGTTTTTCAGCGTCCTTGATCGATTTTTCGTAATCTAACGCCATCTGGTCAGCACAAATGATGTCAATTTTATTAATTCCAAAAAAGTTCAATATAAATTTTAACCAAGGGGTTAAAAAATCTTCATTGCTATTAAGTTTTGTTCCACCAGATGTGATAACAAGATAAGCTCTTTTATTTTTCAATAATCCTTCTCTTCTGCCATTAGGTTTAAATCTAAAAGTTTCTCCAATTCTTGCAGCTAAATCAGACCATGCTTTTAAAGTAGCTGGTGGACCGTAATTATAAATCGGCGCTGAAATAATAATCACATCACTTTCTTTAAGTTCTTTTACTAATTGATCTGAAAGTTTAAACATTTTTTTATGGTTTTCATTTTGATCTTTTTCATCAATATTCATTCCTGACTCTGTTAATCCTGAAACAAAAACCATTTCATCATTTAGATCTCTATAAATAACCTCATCATCAGGCTTTTTAATTTTTTCCAATAATTTTTTTGCTAAAGATCTTGAAGTTGAACCCTCTTTTCTAGCACTCGAGTCAATTTGATAAATTTTCATAAATTAATTATCCAAAATTTTGTAAAAATGGAAATACATTAAGTAAGTAAAAACCTAAAGCTTGTAATTGATTTGTTATTATTAATACCCCAGTAATTAATAAAATACCCCCACCAATTTTCGATACTTTATTGATGTTTTTTTTAAAATTTTTAGAAAAAATTAAAAATTTCTGCATTAAATAACCAGACAAGATAAATGGTATAGCTAAACCAATCGAATAGGAAGATAAAAGCAGAATACCTTTGCTTAAACTTTCCTCGGTTGAGGCAAGAACTAAGATTGATCCTAGAATGGGACCAATACAAGGTGTCCACCCAAACGCAAAAGCCATACCAATCAAAATTGGACTAAAAAAACCAGTGCCAATATTAGATTGAACTCTTTTTTCATGATTTAAAAATTTAAGATTAATTACACCAATAATATGAAGAGAAAGAATGATAATCACCAAACCAGCTAAAATTCTTAGTTCGTATGAATTTTTTAAAAGAACTTGACCTAAAAAAGTTGATGCTGCGCCGAAAACTATAAAAATTATTGAAAAACCTACGGTAAATAAAATAATTGGAATTAAATTAATATTCTTTTTATCTACTAATTCTTTTAAAGAGCTTCCAGAAATATAAGAAATATATCCAGGAATAAGAGGTAAAACACATGGAGATAAAAAACTTATCAATCCTGCACCGAAAGCAATTGTTAATTCAAACATTGAAACTATATACGCACTTTATTTTTTATAAGGATGAACTTTATGTTTTTGTGTGCCTAATTTATCAACACCTAAAACTACTTCCTCACCTCCTTTTAAAAAATGTGGTGGAGACATATTTTCTCCTACTCCTGGAGGTGTTCCTGTGCAACAAATATCACCTGGATGTAAACTCATACAAGAACTCATATAAGAAACTAAAGTTTTAATATCAAAGATCATTTGTTCAGTATTTCCTGTTTGCATTCTTTTGCCATCAACTTCCAAAAACATATTAAGTTTTTGAAAATCTGGTATTTCATCCTTTGTAACAATGTAAGGGCCAATTGGACCAAAAGTATCAAATCCTTTTCCTTTATCCCAAGTTAAGCCTTTGTTTTTTTGAAAGTTCCTTTCACTAACGTCATTCACAAGAAAAAAGCCAAGAACATGATCTAGTGCATTTTCAATACTTACATTAATTGCTTTCTTTCCAATAACAAAACCTAGCTCCACTTCCCAGTCAGTATGGGTAGATCCTTTAGGAACAATAATTGGATCATTAGGGCCAGTGATACAACTGGTAAATTTTGAGAAAATTATCGGTTCTTTTGGTATTGGTAAATTTTGTTCCTCAGCATGGTCTTTGAAGTTCAATCCTATACCAATAAACTTAGCTGGTTTTGAAACACATGCGCCAATCCTAGAATTAGAATCTAATGTTGGTAGACTTGTAATTTTAATATTCTTAATTTTTTCTATTGTATCAAAATTTAATGTACCTGGATCAAAATCATCTACAACAGATGACAAATCTCTATAATTGTTTTCGTTATCAATTAATGCTGGTTTTTCGTTGCCAACATCACCTATTCTACATAGTTTCATTTTTTTCTCCTTTTAATATGTTGCTCTTCCACCACTTAAATCAAATACTGCAGCTGTGCTAAATGAATTTTCCTCACTTGCTAACCAGCAAACTAAAGAAGCAAGCTCATCTATTTTTGCAAAACGATTTCTTGGTATCTTTGATAACATATAATTAATATGTTCATCTGTCATCTGGTCAAAAATTCTTGTTTTTGCTGCTGCAGGTGTGACGCAATTGACAGCTATATTCTTATCTGCCAGTTCCTTACCCAATGATTTGGTTAAACCGATTACTCCTGCCTTAGCAGTACTGTAAGCACTTGCATTTGGGTTTCCCTCCTTGCCCGCAATTGAGGCGATATTGATTATTCTGCCATAATTATTTTTCAACATATGTGGAACAATTGCTTTACAGCAATAAAAAGTAGAGTTTAGATCTAATTCAATTACTTTTTTCCATTCATCAAGAGGATATTCCCAGACTTTAGCATTCATTCCAGTAATTCCAGCATTATTTACAAAAATATCTATTTTGCCAAATTTATTTTCAAGTTCTTTTACAGCTGTCTCAATGGCTCTAAAATTAGTTACATCAACTAATTGAACACTGAAATTTTCTGAGTTAATTTCTTTTTTTGCTTTTTTAATAGCATCATTGTCTATATCCCAAATAACAACTTTTCCACCTGATTGAATTATCTTTTTAGTTATTGCTAAACCAAAACCCTGTGCTCCTCCAGTCACTATAGCAACTCTGTCATTAAAATTATATTTATTCATTTAATTTTTTTCTTTCTTAATAGAGGAAAAATTAAAGCAATAAAAGATAAAATAAAAAATGTCACTGCGATAGGTCTTGTTAAAAATTGTAACCAATTTCCATCAAAAATGACTAACGATTGTCTTAATGTTCCTTCAACTAATTCACCCAATATTAAACCTATGATTACAGGTACCACAGAGAACCCATATCTCCTCATGAAAAAACCAATTACTCCAAAAAACAACATGATCCAAACATCAAGTATCGATTGACTTAGAGTCGGAGGAATAACTGCTGGTCACAAAATTAATTCTTTAGCAGAAAAATATGGCGTACCTGTAATTCCACATGCTGGTCAAATGCACAACTATCATTTAACTATGGCGAGTAACAACTGTCCATTTTCAGAATTTTTTCCTGTTCATCAAGTTGAAATAGGAAATGAATTATTTTATTATTTATTTAAAGGAGAACCAGAACCTGAAAATGGTTTTATTGATTTAAATGATAATACTCCTGGCCTTGGAATTTCTATAAATGAAAAATACAAATCAGATTTTAAAATTTTAGAATAATCTTTTATCCTTTGATGCCCATATGGGTATATTTAACATTTAAATAATCTTTGATAGCATTGGATCCACCTTCTCTACCATATCCACTTTGTTTGATTCCACCAAATGGTGCTTCAGCAATTGCAATCATTCCTGTATTTACTCCTACGGTTCCTGTTTCTAATTGTTCAGAAGCTAAATGTGCTTTTTCCATAGAATTAGTACATACATAACTGCATAAACCTAATTCATGATTATTTGCTCTCTGAATCACTTCATCAAAAGATTTAAATGAAAGCATTGGTACCAATGGTCCAAATGGCTCTTGATTCATTATAGTAAAATCATCTTTTACATTATCAAAAACTGTTGGCTCATAAAAAAAACCTTTATTAAATCCTGCTGGTCTTTTGCCTCCTAATAAAACCTTGGCACCCTCTTGCTTAGTTTTTTCAACTAACTCCTCAATTTCATTTAATCTTTTCTTAGTTGTTAATGGTCCTAATTGAGTATTTGGGTCCATACCATCACCAATTTTTAATTTTTTTGTTTTGTCTACAAACAAATTCACAAACTCATCTTTTTTGCTCTCATGGATATAAAATCTATTAGGAGATATGCAT